>DATENQ010000402.1:0-5976 GCA_035275005.1 Pyrinomonadaceae bacterium
TCCGTGGCCGCCCATCGTCGAAACATGAAATGATTGGTAAGACGGGCGGCCACGGAGTGCCGCCCCTACAACTATCCAAGCGAGGTTAAATATTTCGCGGATAAGAGTTACGAAATGAAGCTTGTATCAATCTCCCTCGTGTCGTGGCTGTTTGGCATGCTGCTTATCATGTCGAAGTTTTTTGTTGTCGACGGACAGGCTCTCAGCGCCACAGTCACATCGATGATCATGGCAGCGCTGTTGTTCTCTCTGGCCTATGCACCCTCTCTATCGTGGCTGCGCCAACGCATGGGTGGTTGTAGACCAGCGCTGCTCTTTCCTCTCGCCTCCGCTGTCGTACTCAACACACCTGTATTCCTGATCGAGATTCTTGCGATAGGCAGAACTTTAGCGCCCTCGGATGCGTTAGCATGCATTGTCGCTTTTCTGCTGATGGGTACAGTCTTCGGACTCGGATTCGTTTGGAATTATCAGGACGCAGCGCTATAAAAAGAGTATGGCACTCCCCGCTTCGGTTCCAGAGGAACTGATCAAAGCTCCAACGGCTCTGACAGAGCCACCAGTGATTGACCTGCATGGCCTCAGCGTTTCTTTTGGTCGCAGGCAAATCTTGAAGAACCTGCGCGGCGACCTGCGTGGCAAAGCCATCGGCTTGCTCGGTCCTAACGGCGCCGGCAAAACCACGCTCATTCACACGCTGCTCGGATTTCATCAACCTACTTCCGGTACAGCGCAGATCTTCGGGTTCGACATCTCTGACGAAGCCAAAAAAATTCGCTCGTTGATCGGCTACATGCCCGAACGTGATTCATTCATCGCAAAGATGAGCGCCGTTCACTTCGTGCGTTTGATGGGTGAACTGTCAGGCCTGCCGCCCGATGCTGCACTGGAACGCGCTCACGAAGCACTCTTCTACGTGGGACTCGGCGAGTCGCGCTATCGACGTCTCGACACCTACTCGCTCGGCATGAAACAACTCGCCAAGCTCGCACAGGCGATCGTTCATGGTCCGAAACTGATCTTTCTCGACGAACCTACAAACGGACTCGATCCCCCGGCACGCCTGCGCATGATCAAACTGATACGCGAGATTCGCGACAGCGGTCAGGCCCACATCGTGCTTTCGTCGCACCTGCTGGTCGACGTGGAAGAATGCTGTGACGAGATCCTGATCCTTCGCGACGGACAGATCGCCGTCTACTGCAACCTTGAAGAAGAAAGAAAGTCGAATCGCAAGTTTCTCATGCTCGAGACGCGCGGCGATCAGGAAAAGTTTGTCAAAGCTCTTGCGAAACTCGGTTGCGAGTATGCGATCTCAGGCGATCATCGATTGAAGATAGTTTTGCAGGAAGGTGTGGAAGTGCGAGATCTGTACCGGTTGGCGGACCAGGAGCAGGTGCAACTTCGTCGTTTGAGTTACAAACGCGATTCTCTGGAAGACATCTTTTTGAAGGCAATGGAGAACGGCTATGGCGGTTTATGAACAGACGTATAAGCGCTACGCCGGCAAGCTGACTCCCGAATGGAGCCGGTTTCTAATTATTCCGCGGCATGCTTACGAGTCGATCTTCAGTTCCAAGCTGTTCACCGCGTTTTTCGTGATCTGCTTCCTGCCGCTGCTGGCGGAAGCCATCTTCATCTACCTGCATCACAACTACACCGCGCTCACAATCATGCAGGCTTCTGTGCGCGACCTGATCCCGATTGACAATTCATTCTTCAGGTTCTTTGCGTATTTCGAGGGATTTTTCGCATTCTTTTTGGCGCTGCTTCTTGGGCCGCCTTTGGTTGCTCGAGACCTGCGTAACAATGCGTTGCCACTTTATCTCTGCCGCCCCTTTTCACGCACCGAGTACGTGATGGGAAAGATGTCGGTGATCTTGATCTTGTTATCCTCGATCACCTGGATACCTCAACTGCTACTGTTTCTCTTTCAGTCGTACTTGCAAGGGTTCGCGTGGTTTAGGGAGAACCTCTGGATCGGGAGTGCGATATTTATCGCCAATGTCGTTTGGATACTTCTGCTCGCATTGTTGACGCAGACCATCTCGGCGCTGGTGAAATGGCGTGTGGTCGCGAGTGGCGTTTTGCTTGGCCTATTCATCATTCCATCGGCATTTGCAGAATTTATTAACCAGGTGTTTCGAACACGTTGGGGAAGCCTCCTTAGCCTTCCCGCCCTCATGAAAAGTGTGACCGATGGTCTTTTCGGTTTGTTTGAGCGCGTCTCGCAGACCGTTTTTATCAGAGACCTCAACGACAACATAACGGAAGTATTGGTGGCTGAACCGCCGCTTTGGTGTTCGTGGGCCGTACTGTTTCTCGTTTGCGTGATTTGCCTGGCTTTGTTGTCGTGGAAAGTGAAGGCTTACGAGGTCGTGAAATGAGTTCTTCTAATCAACTCATCATCTTCGACAATGTCTCCAAGTTCTACGGCCAGATACTCGGAGTGAATCGAGTCAATATCCAGATTGCGCCGGGAATTACGAGTCTTGTTGGGCCGAATGGAGCAGGGAAGTCGACGTTGATGAACCTGATGACGGGGCTATTGCGACCTACCCGTGGCTCAATCACGTTGTTGGGAATTCCCACGGATCAACCAGAACAACTGTTTCGCAAAGTTGGTTACTGCACGCAGTTTGACTCTTTCCCGAGAGGAGTGACCGGACGCGAGTTTATTAACTCGTTTCTGATGGTCCATGGCTACGATCGCAAGAGAGCAAACGAGCTGAGCCAGGTTGCGTTGGAACGCGTCAGTCTCACCGAAGCCGGGGATCGAAAAGTGGCGGCGTACAGCAAGGGAATGCGGCAACGCATACGCCTGGCCCAGTCGATCGCGCACCAGCCCTCGGTGTTGATTCTCGATGAGCCGCTCAACGGTCTCGATCCGATGGTGCGTGCCGAAACGATTGCGCTGTTTCGCAAGCTCGCTGCTGAAGGACTTCATCTGATCATCTCTTCGCACATCCTGCACGAGGTCGACATGATGTCAGACCGTGTGGTGCTTCTGAACAACGGTTACATTGTTGCTGAAGGAAACATTCACGGTGTGCGCGATGAGATGGAAGAGCACCCAATGCAAATCCTGATTCGCTGCGATCAACCGGCAAAACTTGCTTCGTATGTGTTTGAACAGAATCACGTGGTCGAAGCGAGGCTGCATGAGGACCGCCGCGGACTGTTTGTGAAAACGCGCGATGCCGATCGGTTTTATCTGATGTTGAATCGCGCCGTGGCTGAGGGTGAGCTGAACGTCGAGACGGTGGCGCCAGTTGATGACGATCTCAGTGCCGTGTACCAGTACTTGATAGGAACGTCGGGAGGAAGCGCATGAGTGCCGCGGTTGAAGCAGTTCCCCACAAATCAGGTAACTGGGGTCTTTGGTTTCGCCAGGTTGGCGCGATTTTACGCATGGAGCTCGAGAAGAACTTTCTCAGCCGGCGCTCGATACTGATTTACCTGATCGCGTTTTCACCGCTCTTTCCCCTCGCGATCTTCGCGCTGGTAACACCGCCGGGCAGGGAGTGGCAAGATATCAATAACTACAACCTGGTCTACGCAAACATGTACAACGGTTTGATTCTGCGTACCGTCGTGTTCTTCGGGTGTGCGTGGATCTTCATGAACCTGTTTCGCGGCGAGATCGTGGATCGGAGTCTGCACTACTACTTTCTGAGTGCGGTAAAGCGAGAAGTGCTGGTAGTGGGAAAATATATTTCGGGCCTAGTGACTTCGATAATTCTTTTCACGGTGACTACGGTCATAGCCATGCTCTTGCTTTACTTTCCGCATATTTACTCACAGACCATGCGTTTCTTCACAGACGGTCGCGGGTTGACGCATCTCCTTTCGTATGTGGGTATCACGATGCTCGCGTGTCTCGGTTACGGCGCTTTCTTTTTGGTTGTGGGACTGTTTGTTCGTAATCCGATCATTCCGGCAGTGCTGCTTTACGGCTGGGAGTGGCTCAATTTCTTACTACCGCCGCTGCTGAAAAAGATCAGCGTGATTCACTATCTCAACTCACTGTTGCCCGTGCAGATTTATGAAGGTCCATTCGCAGTCGTGGCGGAGCCGACACCTGCGTATATCGGGATTCCGAGCATGCTCGGGGTCACGCTGCTGGTACTGATCCTCGCCGCTTACCGCATCCGCCACATGGAAATCCGTTACGGCAGCGACTAGTTTTAGCCACGGATTTGCACGGATGAACACGGATAAGAAATGGCTTTATCCGTGTTCATCCGTGTAAATCTGTGGCTTATTTTCTGCTGACGTAACTGTTGTCCTTGATCCAGAAGCGCCAGGGTTTGTCGATCCATTCCCGGGCGTAGTCGATGCCGATGCGTGGACCACGAGCGATGCGCCGTGGCGAGACAGTTTCAAATTCTTCGAGCCAGACTCGATCGCCCAGAAGATCGGCGCCATTGAGCTCGCGATCGATGCCCATGGCGATGCAGAGCTTGCCGGGACCATTCGTGAGATTGTGGTCCGGATGAGAATGCCGGCGCGCTCTCATGATCTCGATTCCCTCAACAGGCTCCACCGCGCGCACCAGGATCGCGTGCGGAACGTCCGCCACATTGCTTACGACATTGAACTGGTAATACATGCCATAGACAAAGTAAACGTATGCCACGCCGCCGCTCCCGTACATCGTCTCCGTTCGCTTTGTTCGCCGTCCACCGTAAGCGTGTGAGGCTCGATCTTCCGGCCCGCGATAAGCCTCTACTTCCACGATCTTTCCCGAGACGCGCTTGCCGTTTGACCCCGGTACGACCAGGAGTTTGCCGAGCAGATCTCGAGCAACAGTGAGGACATCGGGGCGCAGGTAAAACTCACGTGGCAAGTGCATTCAGTTTAGCTGCGCAACCTCCAGATCATCACAACGAAGATAATAAGACCGATCAGCACTATGCCTCTGCGCACCCATTTCTGGCCAATGCGCACGGCCATTTTCGCGCCAAAATATCCACCCACGAGCGCGCCGCAAGCCATCAGCAGCGCGTCTTCCCAAACGACGAGGCCCGCCAGTGCGAAACTGAAAACGGCGATGCAGTTGATACAAATGCCGAGAAAATTCTTGATGCCGTTGGCGCGGTGGAGGTCGTTGAGACCGAGTAGTCCCATCACCGCAAGCATCAGGATGCCGTTGCCCGCGCCGAAGTAACCACCGTACATCGCCGAAAAAAATTGGAAGATAATGGCGCCGGTCCACCATAACCCCGTCGGGTTTCCTTCAAGCGAACCGAGCCGGAGTCGCTTGTTAATCGCGCCGTGACACATGAAGAGGATGGTGGCGAAGAGAATGAGGAAGGGAACGAGCGAAGCAAAGACCGGCGAAGGTGTCCAGATTAACAACCAGGCGCCAACCGCTCCTCCAATGAGACTCGTTGCGCCCAGACGCAGCAGGATAGTGGAACTGTGCTCGAGCTCCTTCCGGTACCCAAACAGACCGCCGAAAAGTCCGGGCCACAGCGCCACCGTGCTGGTCCCATTTGCAACTTTAGGATCGAGCCCGAGCCAGATCAGAACGGGGAACGTCAGGAGCGTCCCCCCACCGGCAATAGAATTAATCATGCCTGCCGCAAAAGCGGCGCACAACATGACAAGCGAGGGGAAGAGACGCATCGTTAGTGTGGGAGCATGTTAATATAAAAACTCATGAATCGGATACTGACCGTAGCTCTGACTATCGTCGTCTTGAACAGCGCCGCTCGAGCGCAGAATGGCGGGATCGACTGGCCGCGCTACCAGGACATGGCAGTTGAGTTGATGCAGCAGTACCTGCGCATCAACACTTCCAACCCGCCCGGCAATGAGATTGAAGCCGCCAGGTTCTTCAAGAAGATCTTCGATCAGCACGGTATCGAGAACGAGATCTTCGAATACAAACCCGGACGCGCAAACATCATCGCGCGTCTCAAGGGCAACGGCGCGAAGCGTCCCATAATCCTGCTGAGTCACACTGACGTC
>DATENQ010000403.1:0-10297 GCA_035275005.1 Pyrinomonadaceae bacterium
GAATGATCGTCGCTATGTATCGCATGACGAACGAAGGATGGAACACTAACGACGCGCTCGCAGAGGCGAATCGCGACGGCATGAGACGAACTCAATTCTGGATGCGCGATTACGCCGAAGATTACGGGGCGCGCAAGACGAGGTTGGGACCGGAACCAGCGCTTAAGTCTATGGGCATTGATGAAACCTTCGACGATCGTATCGGCGCCGGCATGCGCTACATGGAAAGAGGAACATTGAGAGCGCGGAAAGTTGCACGTCGGTTTCTGCGCAACTTCTCTGCTTCACTGCGATAGTCCAGGTCAGAGATAGCTGTGGCTTTTCTAAAAATAAGAAGCGTGTCTAGACACGGCTCCGAGTTAGCAACGCGATCACTGCGACGAACAGGGCGGAGCCGATGATGGACCACACGATCGGAAAGTTGGTCGTGCCGATCCGTACAGCAAATAGCTCCGGTAGACCCATCGCTCGAGCTAACCACATACCAACCACAGCGCCAACAAAACCAAGCGCTATCGATACCAGGCAGCCACCGCGTGAAAAACCCGTGATCGCCTGTCCCAGCGCTCCACAAAGTCCCGCCACCAGCAGCAAGATCAGCAAATCCAATAACGTCATAATCGTCCCTCGTGACTAATGCATTGTAACTCGCTTCAGGGCCTTCAACGTCACTACTTCAACGCCTCTTATACGGCTTCTCTCATCGGTTCTTCATTGGAGTTAGTCTAACAGATGCCTTGAACCTGGACGACATGATTGAGGCCCTTGCAGGCTGGTTACGAGATGCCACGAGCTTGTCCCGTGGAGCTTCACGATAGCTGCTACATCTGCTAATTGAACCCACCCGCGGTGATTCGCGTGGTTCGTGGGTTGTTGTCTAACTGTCGCCAGCCCGGGCAATTCTCGCCTGAACACGGTGGGCCAATGTAGCGCCAGATCCGGCCGTCCACATGGCGTTGGTAGAGATGATCTCCCGTCGCGATGATGTCGCGCGTTCGCGAATTGTTATCGAGTCGTTCCCATCCGGGACAATTCGTGGCACCAGTGCACGGCGTGCCCGTGTAGCGCCAGATCTTTCCATCGTTGTGCAGTTGATAGAGTTGAGTGCCGGCTGCAGCGATCGCTGTAGTCCGCGAGTTGTTATCAAGCTGCTGCCACCCCGGACACGAGTTGCCGCTACACGGCGTTCCCGTGTAGCGCCAGATCGCTCCATTCGCATGAAGCTGGAACACCTGGTTCGCCGTCGCCACGATGCTCTTCGCATTCGGATTATTGTCGAGTAGCTGCCACCCGGGACAAGCAGTAGCGGTACACGGTTTTCCGGTGTAACGCCAAATCTTCCCGTCGTTATGCAACTGAATCAGCCCCACCGGTGCGGCAGCGATTGCTATCGTCCGCGGATTTCGATCGAGCTCCTGCCATCCCGGACAATTCGTACCCGTGCACGGCGTTCCGGTGTAACGCCAGATCTTCCCGTTATCGTGAAGTTGGAACAATTGCATTCCGGCCGCGGCGATCGTCTTAGTGCGCGGATTGTTATCCAATTGTTGCCACCCGGGACACGACGTTCCGCTACACGGTGTTCCTGTGTAGCGCCAGATCTTTCCATCGGTGTGACGCTGAAACACCTGCGCGCCGGCCGCAACAATCTGAGCGGTCCTCGTATTGTTATCCAAACGCTCCCACCCGGGGCACGAATCGCCTTCGCATTCGGTGCCCGTGTAGCGCCAGATCTTTCCATCGTTGTGCAGTTGGTAAATCGGATCGGTGTGGAGCTGAAAGACCGTGTCTCCACCTCCCATTCGCGGCGGATCGCTGGCCACCATTATTCCCGTGCGTGGATTGTTATCGAGTTGCTGCCAGCCGGGGCAATTGTTTGCGCTGCAAGGCGTGCCTGTGTATCGCCAAATCTTCCCGTCGTTATGCAGTTGAAAGAGATCGTTACCCATGGCCGCGATCGCCACCGTCCTCGAATTGTTGTCGAGCCGCTGCCAGCCTGAACAGTTGTCACCACTGCACGGCGTTCCCGTATAACGCCAGATCCATCCATCGTTGTGAAGCTGGTACAACTGATCGCTGGCCGCGACAATGGCCACAGTCTTCGCGTTGCGATCGAGCCGCTGCCATCCGGAACAATTCTCTCCATTGCAAGGCGTGCCCGTATAGCGCCAGATCCACCCGTCGTTGTGAAGCTGGTAGAGTTGATCGCCGCCCGCAGTGATACTGACCGTCTTCGCATTGTTATCGAGACGCTGCCAACCCGAACAGTTTTCACCGGCACACGGAGTTCCCGTATAGCGCCAAATCCAACCGTCGTTGTGCAGTTGATAGAGTTGATTACCGGCAGCGACGATCGCCACTGTCTTTGAGTTTTTATCAAGTCGCTGCCAACCCGGGCAGTTGTCTCCCGAACACGGCGTGCCGGTGTAACGCCAGATCCAACCATCATTGTGCAGCTGGTAGAGTTGACTGCCCGCGGCAGCGATGCCGACCGTCTTCCGATTGTTGTCGAGTCGTTGCCATCCGGGGCACGAAGTTCCGACACATGGACCACCAGTGAACCGCCAGATCCAACCATCGTTGTGCAACTGGTAGAGAATCTGATCGTGATGAGTGCCGGTAGCAACGATCGCCATGGTCTTCGGATTGTTGTCGAGACGTTCCCAGCCAGGACAATTATTTCCACTGCACGCCGGACCGGTGTAACGCCAGATCGGCGCGCCTGTGACTCTCCGGTCTGTAGTGGCAACGCGCATCCAGCAGCCGACGGAAGGAACCCAACGCTTGAACCCGGTCGTTGAGATCGAACGCAAAACAAACAACATGTAATCACCCGGCGGCGCGGCCTCCGGTCTGTAAGGCGCTTTCACGGTAACGCTCGAAGCGGTCCTGGAAACGATATCGAGTTGTATCATTCTCTGATCGGTGTCGAATGAATGAGTCACACTGCCCGCGCGAATCATCACCACGCGGCCAATGTTCATTCCCTGCGAGCCGCCAATCGAGATCTCAAACTGGCTACCATTAGCCTCCACTGCTCCCGGACATGACGACACGACCGGGCGATCGCTTCTGCCCACGTACCACGGCGAGAAGATCTCGACTCTTTCTTCGGTCATCTCGGGACCTTCGCAGCCATGCTCCACGTTGCACTGCGATCCACTGTGTTGCTGGCTGGCACTCGCCGTCCAAACACGACCATCCGGCAGCAGTAGTGCGGCGCCGTGATAATTTCGCGGCACCGTCGCTGGTGAAGTCAGCAGCCAGTTGTTTGTTTCCGGATCGTAAATCTCCGGTTTCCGAACAGCGTCCATATCATGTTCCGATGGTCCAACGCCTCCGCTGACGAAGATCTGGCCGGTGGGTAATATCGTCGAGTTTGCGAAGTTGCGCTCGGTTGCTCCGATCTCAGCAGGCCGCACACCCAGGTCCTTCCACTTGGGATTGCTCTGGCCGAGGTCCTTTACATACGACTTCATTCCATTGATCAAAGCGACACGCATTTGCGGATAGTCGCTAAGCGACGGGACCAGCGGTAGCAACACGGCAGTGCCCTTCCAACTCTCTTGAAAATGGATCTGCGTTGGATCAGTCTCGGGCACCACATCGTCTCCTGCACCCGCGTGGGTCACTGTGTTGCTGGCCGGATCAAAAATACGATTCTTGAGATCATCTTCGGCTGGTGAAGCGATGAAGAACTTGCCATTCGGAAGTAGTGTTACGCGCGGATAGGTTTGCTTTGTAGGCGGCATCGCGACTGTCGATATCCAGGATGTCGCCCCGTAGCCGAGCTTCTGGATAGACAGTCCGCCTCCCGTGTCGAGGCCCGGAAAGATGAACATGTCATTCGTGCCGGCGACGAGCGTGGGATACCAGTGCGCTGCTCCTCCCGTGATCTGCGCGAAGCTGCCGGTGGCAGGGTCATACCGTGCAGACTCGGGAATGCCGTGTCCGTTAAGTTCCCAATAGCCCAGCAGGCCGCCCTGAAAAATCACGCCGCCGTTGTTGTCGTGCGCATGACCGGAACAGAACGCGTCCTTAGTGCTCCCGTAGGGCGCGGGCGAAGTCAGTTTTGCGCCCCACGTGCCGGTGGCAATGTCATAGAGGCGCGCCTCTTCCTTTCCCCAACTGAAGCAACAGTTGTAACTACTCCCTCCGACGACGAGGATCTTGTTGTTACGCAGGAGCGTTGCATGGGTTGCGAGCAAATTACCGGGCGCCTGATTGCTCATGGCCCAGGTTCCGAACGTGGGATCTTCCTGCGCGGTCGTTTGGAAACAGAAGCAGCCCAGGACGATTAACAGAACCGCAACCAGGGCAACGGAACTTCGCAAAAATGCAGGGTTGGAGTGAGGGAGTCTAGACATAGCTCTCCTTTTCTGAGGTCGGGGATAAATTATGCTGTTTAGACCGGGTACTGACCCGGTCAGTGAAGAATCACTACAGCTTCATCTACCTATGAGGATCGAGACGCTTTTTGTTTCTCTGGATACTAGCCACAGAAAAACACGGATTGCATACACAGATAAAAATCCGTGTGCAATCCGTGTAATCCGTGGCTAAGTATTTCGCTATCTCAGAAGGCGAACTTCAACTGATAGCGAATGACGCGGCCGCCACCATCGGAAAACTCCGGATGGAGGAACTGACCAGCCGCGGAAGTGAAGACATTAGCCGGCACGCCGGTACTGCCAGGTGAGAAAGGACTGATACTGGCGGTCCCGTACTGCGGATGATTGAAGATGTTATAGAACTCCGCCCGCAGTTCGAAGAAGCTTGCTTCCCCTACGTGGATTTTCTTCAGAATGTTAACGTTCCAATTATTCTGACCGGGAGTCCGCAGTGTATTACGGCCGAGATTACCGCGCCGTCCGCTGCCCGCCAGTAATCCAATGTACTGCGCGGTCGCCGGATTAATACATGCATTCCCACTATCAGGATTAGTGTAAAAAGTTGCGCCAACCGCCACCGAACATGGATTGACTGTGGCCGTAGCAATTGCCGGTACAGCGCGGACTCCGGTTTGACCATTCGGATTGAAGTCCGGTCGATCGAGGTTACCGCCGATTGAGTCGGCATCCTGGCCATTCACGACTGTGAGCGGAACTCCGGTTTCAAATGTCGTCACACCTGAGATCTGAAAACCTCCGATCAGATGCCCGACAAATCCTTCCTGGTTTCTCATGAACGGAAGCTCGTAAACATAAGTCAACGAGAAGCGGTGTGTGCGATCGAAGAACGATACCGCACGCTCTGCCGCCTGCCCTCCGAAGATTGCCGGGAACGAAGCCTGCTGCGGCAGGTTGGTGTCCGCGACTGTAAAGACCTCGCTCGCATTGTCGATCAGTTTCGACCACGTGTAAGCAGAGCTGAGCGAGAAACCGTTCGTGAAGCGACGCGTCACTAACAATTGAGCGGAGTGATACGACGATGAACCGCCATTCGTGCGTATCAGACGCGAGCCCTGCAGGTTATCGAGCCGGCCGGAGATTAGACAGCCGGTTGTGTTCGGTGTGCAGGTGGTTGAGCCCGTAAACCCAGCCGGAGTTATGCGCTGAATTCCGGGATTGAACGCATTGGCTACTGCCGGCACGCTTGGGTTCAGATCCTCATTGAGGTAGAGCTTGGTTCCCTTCGAGCCGACATAAGACGCGTCAATAACCAGATTTCCGTGCAATGCCCGCTGAACTCCCACCGACCAACGCTGATAGTAAGGATTGACCAGATTCCCTACTACGAGCGTTTGAGAATCCAATGGAGAGAGTGGCCGCGCAGTTAACGGTAAAGCACCGGTAACGTTTGTCAATCCACGTGGCGCGCCGGCGTTGACCACCGATGGTACTGCCGTCGCGACAACGTTGGGTGAAGAAGTCGCGGCATTCGAGGCGATGTTGTTGAAGAACGAATCGTAGCCGAGTTGGTAGCCCATGCGAACGACCAGGTCCCGATTGCCAAAGAATCGTCGCAGCAGCCCGCTTTCGAACGAAGGTGCCCAGGCAAGACCAAACGTCGGAGCGAAGTTATTGTTATCGTCCGCAACGTCGTTGGGCTCACTGTATGGACCAGCAAACGTCACCGGATTCACGTTGAATAACCCGGTAAACGCCGCGGTGTGAAGAGTGTTAATAGCGTTGCCGAAGTTCTCATATCGCAAGCCCAGTGTGAGTGTAGTCGAGGGGTTAACATGCCAGCGATCCTGCACGAAATACGCCTGGCGGAACAGGAAAGGATAGTACCTTGGACTACCAAAATCTCTCTGTGTGCCGCCGCCTGAGCCGGCAAAATTGTCGATGTAATTACCCAGCGCCGTGAAACCGCCGCCCGATCGGTAGGTCAACAGACCACGTTCGACGATTGGAGCAAACTGGCGCGATCGCTGCTGGAGTAAATCCAAACCCAAACGGAAGGTATGATTTCCGTGGAGGTGAGTGACAGTGTCCTGAAAAACATAGTTATTTGCGACGCGGCCCTGAGGCAGGTTCGTTGCTATACCAAATTGCGAAAGCGTGGAGATGTCGAACCGCGGTAATACCAACCCCAGTTCATCAGCCGGATTCAACGGAAAATCGATGAGGATCCGGTTGTAAGCCAGGCGCGCCTCGTTGGTCCAACTTGGTGAAAAGATATGCGTCTCGCTAAGGAGCAGATTCTGATAGGTGTTATTGTTGGCGGTCCCAAAACCCGGGAACGTGATTCCTCCTCCCAGCGGATCTTTCTGATCGTCAAACAGGTAACGCGCTGAGAATTGATCGTTCTCGCCTAACTTGTGATCGATACGCAACTGCACCTGGCGCTCGCGGTACGTTTGGGGAACGAAGAGTGAACCCGTTCCAAACTGAATGTTGCATGGCGCAGGACAACCGGGACGGGCGCCGATGTCGATGTTCTGGAAACTCGACTCGCCAATAACATTCCTGGTCACGTCCATGAGGAGATCGACTCGTGGATTGGCGCCGGTCGGAAAGATGCCTCTCAACTTGTTGCGTCCGGCCTGCGATAAGACCGTCCTGGATGCTTGTGTTGAAGCACTGCGAAACTGTTCCTGCCACGCGGCAAAGAAGAAAGTTCTTTGTTTTCCATCGTAACGCCACATCGGCTTGCCTTCGCCAAAGTTCGGGAAAAGCAGTGGGCCACCCAGCGTTCCTGCGTAATACTGCTCGGTACCTCGCGGCGGGTGCCCGCGGTCGCGAATTGCAGCCGAGAGAGATTGCGTGTTGGTAATCGCATCGTCGCGAGTGACGTCGAAGAGATAAGCCAGGCTGCCGTGAAAATCGTCTGAGCCTGATTTCGTAATCGTGTTCACGACGGCGCCGCCGGCTCGACCAAACTCCGCATCGTAATTCGAAGTTTGCACTGAGACTTCCTGCACCGCATCAGGGTTTGTGATCTGGAACGCCTGTCCGGCGACTGAGATGTCGTTGTTCTCAGTGCCATCGATCAGGAAATTATTAGAACGTCCGCGCGAGCCATTTACGGAAAATGTGCCTACGCCGAAGCCGAAGCGATTAGTTGAAACTCCGGGAAGCGTTAGCGCCAGTGAAACCGGATTGCGACCGGAAAACGGCAGTTCCGTAATCCTTACTTTATCGATGTTGCCGCCGCGTACCGGTGCTTCCACTTGCAGTAGTTGGCCGGCATCAGCAGCTACGTTAACTGTCTCGACTTGTCCCGCGGGGGCCATCTGTGCGGGAACATCCGACGTTTGATTCGCTTGCACTTCAATACCGGTGCTCACGATTTCGCCAAAACCGGTGGCGTTAACTTTTACTGAATAAGACCCTGGATCGACGGCTTCAAATCTATAAAGCCCTTCATTGTTAGTTTTGGTAGTGCGGTTAAGCTTGGTGGCGGCGCTGGTGAGGGTAACGTCAGCACCAGAGATCACCGCACCGGTTGGGTCGGTCACTGTTCCGCTGACAGTGCCTCGACTAGTTTGACCAAAAGTCAGGGTTGATAGGGTAAATACAAAAACTACGACAAGGAGCGCTCGGAAAATCATAACTTCCTCCTGGAGTGAGTTGAACGAATGCGGATTACGAGATTTCGTATGCCGGCGCGAAACGAGCTTGAATACGGCGAAAAGGACTTACTTCGTGACGATTCGCTCTAAGCAAGTGGCATTCCGATTTTCGTCGACGGGGAAGGACGGATTGATCTTTTAGTTTGTTAGAGAAGTGGGCGGTTGAAGAAAAGCGAGCGATCTGCGATTCAGAAAACTGAATAGAAAATCTTTCTAATAATGGATCGGCTTCTGAAATTTCGCTGGTGGTGATGGAGGTGGGAAATCAAAATTTCGTATGTTGGTGGGTGGCCACCTCGTCAGGCGGCCACCGGGGGATCGAGGCATTACGCCAACAACTCGCTCTCAATCGTTACAATCTGAGCGTCAACCATTCCATACAGGTTTGCATCGCCGCAGCGAGTGAAAGCAAAGTGCTTCGCCGTATTCGCAAGCGCTTTGGGATGCGTGGAGTTTTCAATCGTCCCCATGAGCACGAGCAGCGCCGCCGCCGATTCGTCGTTAGCCCGACAGATTATTTCCGCCAGTGCTTCGATCTTTTCTTAATAATGATCAATTGCGCGCGCGCTCCGTT
This sequence comes from Pyrinomonadaceae bacterium, assembly GCA_035275005.1. Lineage (GTDB taxonomy): Bacteria > Acidobacteriota > Blastocatellia > Pyrinomonadales > Pyrinomonadaceae > PSRF01. The sequence continues at coordinate 8,595 of DATENQ010000403.1, forward strand.
TGCCACAAGAAGGCACAAAAGGCACAAAGTTTAGCTAAATCGTTTGTGGCTTTATATACTCGCCGCAGTGGAGCACGTGGATGTCATAGTTGTGGGCGCAGGGCTGTCGGGAATTGGCGGGGCGTGCCATCTGAGGATCGAGTGCCCGCGGAAGAGTTTCGTCATACTCGAAGGGCGCGAGGCGATGGGCGGCACGTGGGATCTGTTTCGCTACCCAGGCGTGCGCTCCGACTCCGACATGTACACGCTCGGTTATCGCTTTCGCCCGTGGCGTGACAACAAGGCGATGGCCGCCGGACCGGCGATTCTTAGTTACATCCGCGACACTGCCGCCGAGTACGGTGTTGACAAAACGATCCGTTACAACCATCGCGTGCGACGCGCTTCGTGGTCGTCGGAGCAGGCGCGCTGGACAGTCGAGGCCGAGACAGGACCAGATAAAACCGTGGTCCAACTCACGTGCAACTTTCTCTATCTCTGCACTGGTTACTACGATTACGCGAGTGGTTACACGCCGGAGTGGCCGGGCGTCACGCGCTTTCGCGGAACGATAGTACACCCGCAGAAGTGGCCGGAGGATCTCGACTACACAGGCAAGCGCATCGTCGTTATCGGCAGTGGCGCAACAGCAGTCACGCTCGTCCCTGCAATGGCGGAGCGCGCGGCGCACGTCACGATGCTCCAGCGGTCACCGACCTACATCGTGTCGCGACCCGCCGAAGATCTGGTTGCAAACTGGCTCCGCCGATTGCTGCCGGATCGCGCCGCATACATGCTTGCTCGATGGAAGAACGTGCTTTCGGGTTCGTTCTTCTACAACCTCGCGCGCAAGAGACCAAACTTATTCAAGTGGATGGTAGCGCGAGGCGTGCGCAAGGAGCTCGGCGAGAAATACGAATCGAAGCACTTCACGCCGCCGTACAACCCGTGGGACCAGCGCCTGTGCCTCGTGCCCGATGCGGATCTCTTCCGCGCGATGCGCGAAGGCCGCGTCTCGATCGCAACGGATGAAATCGAGACCTTCAACGAAGACGGCGTCTTGCTCAAGTCAGGCGAACAACTTGACGCGGACATCGTCGTGACAGCCACGGGACTCGTGCTGAAACTCTTCAGCGGGGTGCAACTCGTTGTAGACAACGCACCGATTGATCTGCCGAAGTTGCTTGTCTACAAAGGCATGATGTTCAGCGACGTACCTAATCTCGCTTTTGCCGTCGGCTACACAAACGCATCGTGGACGCTGAAATGTGATCTCACCGCCGAGTATGTGTGCAGGCTCTTGAACCACATGGACCACCACGGCTATTCGTTCTGCACGCCACGCGTGAACGATCCGGATGTCGAAGAAGAGCCGGTGATCGATTTCAACTCGGGATATGTGCTGCGTGCGCTGGACTCGTTACCGCGCCAGGGATCAAAACCACCGTGGCGGCTGCACCAGAATTACGTGAAGGACCTTTCGATGATGCGATACGGGCGCGTTGACGACGGCACGATGGAGTTCAAGACCGCACACGCCAGAGCGGAGGCCGCAGGCCGTGGTTGACCGCATGCGCCTCAACGGGCGAACGGCTGTGATCACGGGCGCTGCCGGCGGTATTGGGCGCGCGATTGCAGTGTCGCTTGCGCAGCGCGGCTGCAATCTCGCGCTTGCAGATATCGATGAGGTTGGGCTGGCAGGTACGGCAGACCTCGTGAGTGGA
>DATENQ010000404.1:0-7796 GCA_035275005.1 Pyrinomonadaceae bacterium
GCTTCAAATCCATCGTAGCCAAAGCTTCGCAAGGTCGTGAGGAGAAAGATCGTCTCGCCCGAGGTAACTTGTCCTTTCGCGGCACTCGCCACCGCTGCACAGCCGGCGCGCACGCCTGCAAGTTGGCCCGCGACGAAATAACTGCCGTAAAGCCATGCCGGTGAATCGCGCACGACCGAATCCAACATCTCGATTCCGAGACGCTGAACCTCGGCTTTCGAACCGGCGCCAACATCAACCCACAGATCATCGAGCGTCGCGATATTCGCAACGCCCCCACGTTGCAAGTGAATGCTCTTAACTGCAACAACGCCGGGCACCGCGCCCGAACGAGTCAGGACTTTGATTCGCTGCCCTTCGTGAAACTGGATCCATAGCGGTGGTCCGCTGTCGACTTCGCGCAGTCGCAGGTAGCCGTCGTCAGTGATCTCAGTAACAGCAAAGGCCGGTCGGTCCAATCCACACGCGACCACGCGTCGCGGGCTCCCGCTGCCTTTGCGCAGCATGAGATTGCCGAGCGCGTCGCGCTGCCAGCCGGGCATCGCTTTCATGATGATGTCCGTTGCGTGTTGCTCGCGACCGGGAGGAGCGTCGAGATCGATCCAACTGGCAAGGGCTATAGAGGCGTCAGCGGGTCCGGCAATTCGATCCTTCAGGTCGATATTTTGAGCCGCCAATTCGGGCGTCAACGCCAACAACAGCAACGACGCCAGCGCGAGGGTAGTTTTTCGGAAAGGATTTGTATGATTCACGAGGGCTAACAATAAACAATCCTATGAATCTTGTGAACCCCCGTACAGTTCAAGCTTTAGCTTGCACGCTCCAAACAGCCTAAAGGCTGAACTGTGAACCATAGATCTTGCGCTCCGAAAAATTTGGTGGCATACTGCCTCCCCTCCGTCCCAGACACTCGTCCTAAGTTAGCGGCAATCCAGGTTCATACATTCTTCCTCCCGCGTGGTCACGTCTATGTGTATCGCATTTATCGAACCCGACGTTGTTGTTTATCCCGCACGTTTCTCTGCCGTTGCGGGCGGCTTTACAACCCCCACCAACCTTACTTCTATCTGGAGGAGAAAAGTATGAAGAAAGTTTTAGCGTTACTCGTTTTTGCAGGTCTATGCGTATCAATTTTCGTTTCCCCCTCGGTCAGTAGCCAGGGGAAAAAGGGAATCGGTGCGGAGATGAGCAAGCTGCGCAAAAACGCAAAGAAGATTGAGAATAGTTACATCGTTGTCCTCGACGACGCGGTTGTCGGCGAGGAAGGGATCTTCTCAATCGCTCCTTACATCGCTTCTGAGCTGTCGCTTACACACAAAGGCAAACTCAAACACACTTACCAGCACGCGCTGAATGGTTTTGCGGTTGAGATGTCGCCTGAAGATGCTGAAGCGCTGAGCCAGGACTTCAGAGTTGCGTATGTTGAAGAAGACGGTGTCGTCACGGCCGATGCCACACAGAGCAATCCACCATGGGGCCTGGATCGCATCGACCAGCGTAACCGACCGCTGAATGCCATCTACACCTTCAACTGGACCGGTGCAGGCGTTTTTGCGTACGTCATCGATACCGGCATTCGCACCTCTCACACTCAATTCGGCGGACGAGCTACCAACGTGTTCGACGCGTTTGGTGGTAGCGGAGCAGACTGTAACGGTCACGGCACTCACGTCTCAGGTACGATCGGCGGATCGACCTACGGCGTGGCGAAGAGCGTCAACCTTCGTGGCGTCCGTGTCCTTGACTGCAACGGTTCCGGTTCGAATTCAGGCGTGATCGCGGGTGTCGATTTTGTGAGACTTAATCACTCTAACCCGGCCGTCGCTAATATGAGTCTCGGCGGCGGAGCTTCGAGTGCGCTCGATACCGCGGTAAACAACCTCGTGAATTCAGGAGTGGTGCTTGCAGTTGCCGCAGGTAACAGCAATGCCAATGCCTGTAACTCGTCACCGGCTCGTGCGGCCAACCCGATGACGGTTGGTTCGACCACGACCACTGATGCACGCTCTTCATTCTCGAACTTCGGCACGTGTTTAGACCTCTTCGCGCCGGGTTCAAGTATCCTGTCAGCGTGGTTCTCTTCAAACACAGCGACGGCAACGCTGAGTGGAACCTCGATGGCTTCACCACACGTTGCCGGCGTAGCGGCGCTTTACAGGCAGGCAAATCCGGGCGCCTCAGCAACAACAGTTCGCAACGCTATCGTCAACAATGCGACGACCAACGTTGTGACAAATCCCGGCACGGGTTCACCAAACCGGCTGCTGTACTCGCTGTTCTTCTGAAGTTAGTTGTTAAATCGATTGACGCGGGTGACACGGATCTGCTCTGATCTGCGTCATCCGCGTTCTTCTTTAGCCCTACAACTGTGAGGTAGTCCCATGAAGTTTCAAAGAAGTGTCTCCCTGCTTTGCACAATTGCCTTGTTTGCGACGATGGTACTGGCGCAACAGGCAGCGCCCGCCAAACGCGCGCTCACACACCAGGATTACGATTCCTGGCGCTCGGTTGTGGCCCAACAAATTTCACGCAACGGCAAGTTCGTGGCTTACGCTTACATGCCGCAGGACGGCGACGGTGAGATCATCGCTCGCAATCTCGCCACCGGCGCCGAATGGAAAGCGCCGCGCGGTTATCGGCCGCCCGTTCCGCCTCCCGATGATCCGGGAACGAACGTCGCCGAGGTTATGGCGGAGCAGGCACGCTTGTTACGACCTGTCTTCACGGCAGACAGCCGTTATCTAATCTTCGGCACCGAGCCAACCAAAGCCGAAGTGAACAAAGCGAAAAAAGAAAAGAAGAAACCGGAAGACATGCCGAGGAATGGTCTGAGCATCATGGACCTTTCAAACGGCACCGTGACGCGGATCGAAAGAGTGAAGAACTTCCGCGTTCCCGAGGATGGCTCAGGTTTCATCGCTTACCAATTGGAAGCGGCTAAGCCGGAAGCGAAACCCAGCGGCCCACCGACTGCGCAACCGAGCCCATCACCCGAGGCAAGTCCATCAGCCGAGGCGAGTCCATCAGTCGAAGCAAGTCCGGCGGCATCACCGTCTCCTTCAGAACAACGTCCGTCCGCGGGCCGCCCATCAAGGTCGCCAAAGAAGAAAGAATACGGCAGCGAGCTCGTCCTGCGAAACACGGCCAACGGTGACGAGCGAAAGTTTGCCGACGTGCTCGACTTCACGATCAGCAAAGACGCCAAACAGCTCGTCTTTGCAACCTCGTCGCGTAAAGAAGACACAAACGGCGTCTACTTCGTTAATACCGACAGCGATGCTGCACCAACCGCCCTGCTAAGCGGCAAGGGCAAGTATCAACGGCTCACCTGGGACGAAGACAACACGCAACTCGCCTTCACCAGCGACAAAGAAGACGCCGAAGCAAAACAACCGAAGTTTCGCGTCTATCACTGGAACCGCAAAGATCCGCAAGCGACCGAGATCGTGTCCATCACTTCACCTGGTTTCCGCAAAGAGTTCGTCGTGAGCGAACGCGGCAATCTCAGTTTCTCGCTCGACGGCAGTCATCTCTTTCTCGGCACCGCTCCACCACCCGAGCCCGAAAAAAATCCCGACGAAGAAATTCCAGCCGACGAAAAGGTGCTCGTCGATCTGTGGCACTGGAAAGATGATTACGTGCAAACGATTCAAAAGGTGCGCGCCGAGCAGGATCGCAATCGCTCGTATCGCGCCGTCTACGATCTGGAGACAAAGAAATTCGTCCAGCTTGCAGACGAGTCGATGGAGAACATCTCACCGTCGAACGACGGCACCTACGCCATCGGCACTGACAATCGCAAATATCGAGCTATCAGCGATTACGATCCGGGCTTCACTGATTACTACCTGATCAAGACCGAAGACGGATCGCGCAAGCCGCTCTTAACTAAACTGCGCGGCAGCGTCTCGCTCTCGCCAAACGCAAAATACGCGATCTATTACGACGGCAAAGATTGGTATTCGTATTCAATCGCAGACGGCGCGACTACGAACCTTACCAAAGACATAAAAGTCTCTTTCTACAACGAAGAGAACGATCTGCCGTCGACGCCGAATTCATACGGTATCGCTGGCTGGACCAGGGACGACGCTAACGTTCTGATCTACGACCGCTACGACATCTGGCAGATCGCGCCCGACGGCAGCCGCTCCAAAAACCTCACCGACGGCGTTGGTCGAAAAGAGTCGACGACGTTTCGTTATATTCGACTCGATCCGAAAGAGCGCTGGATCGATCCGGACAAACCAATGCTGCTCAGTGCTGAGAACCAGGAGACTCACGATTCGGGTTTTTATCGCGAGAAGGTCAATAGCGAGGCATTGCCACAGAAGCTTCTGATGGCGGCGAAGGATTTCAACAATCCCGCGAAAGCACGTGACGCCGACGTTCTCATCATGACCGCGTCGCGTTTCGATCAGTTTCCCGATATCTGGGTAACGAACAGCACGTTCAGGGAGATGAAGCGCGTCAGCAACGGTGATGCGCAACGCGCTGCGTTCAACTGGGGCACAGGGGAGCTGGTGAGTTTTAAAAATAGCGACGGCGTACCGCTGAAAGGACTGCTTCTCAAACCGGACAACTTCGATCCGCGCAAGAAGTACCCGATGATCGTCTACATCTACGAAAAGCTTTCGCAGGGCTTGCACGCCTTTCGCAATCCCGGCCCGGGCACTTCGATCAATCCCACGTACTACGTCAGCAACGGCTATCTGGTCTTCATGCCTGACATCGTTTACACGATCGGCTATCCGGGGCCGAGCGCGTTGAAGTGCGTGCTGCCGGGAGTTCAGGCGGTGGTTGATAAAGGCTACGTTAATGAGAACGCGATTGGTATTCAGGGACACAGTTGGGGCGGTTATCAGATCGCTTACATGGTGACGCAAACCAACCGCTTCAAAGCCGCCGCGCCGGGCGCCCTCGTGGCAAACATGACGAGCGCATACAGCGGCATTCGTTGGGGCACCGGCCTGCCGCGACAGTTTCAGTACGAGCGCTCGCAGTCGCGCATCGGCGGCAGTTTATGGGAATACCCGCTGCGCTTTCTCGACAACTCGCCCATCTTCCGCGCGGATCGAGTCGAGACGCCGCTGTTGATGATTCACAACGACGAAGACGATGCGGTGCCGTGGTACCAGGGAATCGAGTATTTCCTCGCGCTGCGCCGGCTTGGCAAAGAAGCCTACATGTTCAGCTATAACGGCGAGAAGCACGGTCTGCGGAAGCGCATCAACCAGAAAGACTACACGCGTCGCTTGCAGGAGTTTTTCGATCACTTCCTGAAGGGCGCGCCCGCTCCGGAGTGGATGGAGAAAGGTATCCCGTATCTCCAACGCGAGAAAGAAAAGGAGAAGTACCGGACTTCGGAAGAAGACAATCCGTAAAATTAGCCACGGATTTCACGGATGAACACAGATAAAAAAAATCCGTGTTATCCATGTTCATCCGTGGCTAAGTTTTAGTCTTGTTTCCAGGTGCTCGCGTCGAGTGCGGCTCATACGGAGTTGCTTGCCGTTGTCGAGCACGACGATGTAATCGCCATTGAAGTGTGGATGCATTTCCTTGATCCGGTCGAGATTCACGATGATTGAGCGGTGAATGCGAACGAATCTCGCCGGATCGAGCCGTCCTTCCAGGTCGTTCATCTTCTCGCGCAGCAGATGCGTCGTGCGGCCGACGTGCAACTTCGCGTAATTGCCGTCAGCCTCGACGAAATCTATCTCGTCAACCTTCAACAGTCGCACACGACCGGAGTCTTTGATCATCAGTCTCGTCAAATAATCCTGCTGATCTACTTTCCGCTCGCTTTCACGTTCTTCTAACAACGCCAGCAGTCTTTTGCTCAAACGATTGATCTCGTGCGCCTCGATCTGCGCTTTAGCGCGCTTTAGTGCGTGTGCGAATCGCTCGTCGTCAAAAGGCTTCAAGAGGTAATCGAGCGCATGAACGTCAAATGCCTTGAGCGCATATTGATCAAACGCCGTCACAAAAATGATCGCCTGGATGTGCTCCGGACCAACATGTTCGAGCACGTCGAAGCCGTCCATCTCCGGCATCTGGATGTCGAGAAAGATCAGATCGGGCGACAGCGTGTTGATGGCTTTCACCGCCTCGCGGCCATTCCGGCACTCTTCGATGATTTCGATCTGTGGATCCTTTTCGAGCAGCACACGGAGATTGCGACGCGCCAGCGGCTCGTCGTCGACAATCAGTGTTCTGATCTTCTCTGACATCAGGACGAAATCCTCAACGGCATCACGATGACTACCTCGACACCTCCGCCATCGCGATTGCGAATGTCAAACTGATGGTTATCGTCGTAGAGCTGTTGCAGACGCGCGGCGGTGTTGGCGAGACCAATGCCGGTGCTGCCTTTGAGTTGCCAGTCGTCCGGCAAGCCCGCGCCGTTGTCGTACACCATCAATCGCAAATGACCATCTTCAACCGCAGAACTGATTCCGACCAGGCCTGAATCAGCGCTGCGACCAAAACCGTGTCGCAGTGCATTTTCCGTGAGCGGCTGAAGGATCAGGTTTGGCACGAGGGCTTTAGTTGTCGACGGATCGATGTCGAGTTTGATCTGAAGTCGATCGGAAAATCTCATCTCCTGAATACTCAAATACAGCTTAATGAAGCCCAGCTCTTCTCTCAATTCGACTTCCTGCCTCGCGGAATGATCGAGCGTATGGCGCAGGAGATCGCTCAGTCCAACGAGCATGTTCACGGCGGCGTTGTTCTTCTGGTCGCGAACGAGACCGACAATGTTGTTGAGGGTGTTGAAGAGAAAATGTGGGTGCAACTGCATTCGCAGCGAATCCAGTTGCGCCTGCGCGAGCTGCGCTTCCAGCCGGCTGGCCAGAAACTCACGCTCGCGATATTTGCGGTAGTAGTCGAGCGCGTAGCAGATACCGATCACGGCGCCGTACACCGCCAAGTCAGACCCAAAAGAACTCGGCAAGCGCGTGAGGAAGCGCGGCCAAAAGGTCTTCGGGCTTTCGCCCATGTTGTCGAAAGGTTCAACAGTTAACGTGATCGCTGTGGCCATGGCGAGGTGCGCTGCGGAGGTAAACAGAAAGGTCGGCAGGTGGGCCAGGAGACTCGTCTTCCACGAATTGCCAATGAGCGAGTACCTGCGCGCGACCCAAACCATGACTGGCGTCAGGGGCGCCCACGACAGCCACGTGAGGATACCCCACGAAAAGATGCGCCACGCCCGATGGCCGTGCCCTTCCGCGCGCAGCTCAAAATAGATCGGGCCCGCATAGATCACCCCGAGCGCTGCCCAAGCGGCAACAATCGCCAGCCCCTTTTTTACAGAGTCATTAGCCACAAAAGGCATTTAAAAGCACATATGGTTCTGTGAAGTTTACTTTGATGCAGATGGGTTCAACAGCGACGTGAATCGCCTTTATTGTGGGATGAATTGAGCCACGGATTTCACGGATGAACACAGATAAAAAAATAATCCGTGTAAATCCGTGTTCATCTGTGGCTAATATTTCGCCACGCGTGGGTCGACGTCGTCCGACCACGCCGCGATACCACCTTTTAAGTTAATTAACCGGCCCTGGAAACCCGCGCGTTTCAGCGCCTGGATCGCCTTCGCGCTACGCACACCGCCCTTGCAGTGAACGATCGTTTCGACCTCCGGATCGATCTCGTTCATGCGAGACACGACGTGTCCCAGCGGGATCAGTTTCGTTCCCGGTATCTTCGCGATCTCAAACTCATGCGGCTCGCGCACGTCGATGATCTGAATCCGATCGCCACGCAAGCGACGCGCATTGAGCTCCGTC
>DATENQ010000405.1:0-12748 GCA_035275005.1 Pyrinomonadaceae bacterium
CCCCCATTGGCGAGGGCCGCGTTGACGAAGTTTGGGTTAGCAATGAAGAGGTTCGACGGAAGACCCGCCGCTGCTCCATTGTTACGACGTCCGAGATCGGTGAAGAGGCTTACGGCAAAAGCGCGAGCGTTCGCATTGTTAACCCCCAAATTGGTTATGAACGTCGAGCTGGCGAAGTTTGGCGAAGCATATACGGTACTGCAGCTGGGAAGTCCAGGCTGGTTAGTAGCACCGCAGTTGGTTGCCTGTGCGTTTGTAAAGCCGCCGAAATAGGCCGCAATGATCGGCAGAGGAAATGTTCCGGTCCCTGGTCCCAGGTAGCGGAAGTTTGTTCCGCCACTCTTAATCAAGTTGGCCTGGGCCAACTTGTACTCGTTGAGAAAGCCGTTCTCAGTTATGTTGGTCTCATTGAGGTTGAATTGATGCCAGAGATCCGTACCGCGATTGCCGACATAGCGAACCTCCAGCACCGTGTCTTTGTTAAGTTCCCGCTGGATACCAAAGGACCACGACTGTACATAGCCGACCTTCATGTTTGGCAGGAATGCATTCGCGCTGTCTGATGGTGAGTAGGGAGGATTCGACGTCGGAGTAATAGGAAAAGTCGGAGCGTTAGGAATAGCAGGTGGAGCAAGCGCTGCCTGGTTGCGGAATAGAGTCCCGGCAGTCAGGTTACCCAAGGCAACACTACGGTTCGCAGAAAGTGTGCCTCCGGGGTTACCGCCGATAACCGCGTTAAATACATCGCTCCCCTCGCGAACAAACGCAATCGAGTAGCCGCCGCGCAGCACTGTCTGACCCGACTCCCCTGCCAGCCGTCGCAGAAAGCCACCTTTGATACTTGGGCTCCACGCAACGCCGATGCTGGGACCAATATTGTTCCAGTCGGTGTTGTACGCGTGCGTGCCTTGTGGAAACGGAGTGAATTGAGTAACGCTCCCAGTCAGCGTTCCGGGTTTAAATAGGTTACCCACACCCGAAACTCCCCATATTCCTTCATATGTTGCTTGCGTGTAGTTGCTGTTTTGCGCTGTGAATGGGAACTGAAGCTCCCAGCGAAGGCCGGCGTTAATCGTCAGGTTGGGCCGGAAGCGCCATGCGTCCTGAACAAAAAAACCTGCCGTGCGTTGGCGTGAGCGCTGGGTAAAATCTCCAAGATAGGTGTACTTGCCTGTGTCCTCGCTGGTAAAGGCGCTGGCGGTAATCGCCGTGACTCGGCCCGTCAGCAGCGCGTACAAGTTTCTGGCGTTAGTTAGATCGGTTGCGGAAGCGCCGGGAAGATTAGCAGCGGTAAACATGGCGCTGGCCGGATCATTGGTGTCCAGGCCGAAGGTTATTGCCGGAACCACTCTCGATACGCTGAACGACCATGACTTGTGCTGTGCAAGATCAACACCGAAGTTAAAGGTGTGGTCACCCTTTACATACGATAGGTTATCAAGCAACACCAACGAAGGTGCATTGTTGCGGGAAGAACTGCTTCCAGACGCCGGGCTGCTGGTGTTGTTACCACCCGGATTGAAAACCGTGAACGAAGTGTTGAATCCGCCCAATTGGGAAAACGCTTCAGGACTGGTTTCAGGGAAGAAAAGCACTGTTCCCCCAGCGCCGAGACCAACGCGAAGTTCGTTCGTGAGATTCTTTGACAAGATCGAGCGCAGCCCGGTCGAATTGGAGAAGCGATCGGAATACTGCCCTCCTGTTCCAATGGGTAGACCCGGGAAAATGGCATCCCTGCTATTCAGTTGGTCCGGGGAAGACGCAAACACGTTGTAGTTCCAGATATTATCCAGGTGATGCTTGGACGTCAGGTTGAAGTCGAGGCGAACTGAAGTGAACTTACGTATATTGTTTGCCGGGCTGTTCCAGGTGAAACGCTGCTGGTTATCGCCCAACGGCGTCAGTCCACCCTGAGCAAACGTCCCACGAATAGCGGCCAGGGTTGAACCGACTGTTGGATCAATGGAGGAAGTCTGGCCATTTGCCGCCCCCAGCGCCAGGAGATCCTTGCTGCGCGAGCCGCCGGAACCGTACTTGAAGATCCCTTTCTCGGCATCCTGTGTCAGCACAACTCGCTGGCGAGCCGTTGACCCGGGAAGTCGGAATTCTTCGTAGTTCACAAAAAAGAAAGCCCTTTCGCGACTCTTGAGTAACTTCGGAATGAGTATGGGACCACCGACCCGGATTCCCGGTTGATTAAGGATCATCGCCTGTCGCGGTTGACCGGAGATGTTGTTGAAATAATAGTTAGCGTTGAGTGCAGTATTGCGATGGTACCAGTAACCGCTGCCATGGTATTCGCTGCCGCCGCTTTTGGTGCTGAACTTGATCTGGATGGCGCCATCACCGGAGCTCTCTGCGCCAGGCACCGCGGATGAAAGCGTCACCTCTTCAATGGCGTCAACGCGGGGACGCACAAAAGTGAAGAACCCATCGTTTGACCTGGAGTCGTTTGCCTGATCGGGCAGACCATCCATGGTGATCATGATGGCTCCTCTGGGTAAGCCATTAACCGTTGAGGAACGAGGCCTGGCAGGCGTTTGAGTACCTGGCAGGGCAAGCACGAGGTCCAGGGCGTCGCGCGAAGTAAACGGTAATTCGGTGATCTGCCGGCCGGTAATGGTGTTGCCGACGTTTGCAGTTTGCGTCTGCAGAATCTCACCGCCGCCCACGATCGTGACGATTTCCTGTGGGGCTCCGGGCTCGAGCGTCACGTTGACGGTTGTGGGTGTCCCAACGTTAACGGTGACCTTCGTAATTTCTGATTTCTTGAAGCCGGACGTGGCTTGGACAGTTAAGGTGTAGGTACCGCGCGGTAGTTGGGCAAGAGTAAATGTCCCATTTTCCGAGGTCGTCGTTGTGTTCTCAACCCCAGTTTCATTGTTCTTCAGGACAATTGTGGCGCCTGCCACTACGGCACCCGTTGGATCGGTAACCGATCCCGAGATCGATCCGGCATTCGTAACTTGTGCCTTCGACGACGCGCAGAAAAGCGCGATGACGAGCAGGCTCAATAGCGAGGCTAGGGCTTGGCTCCTCTTCATGGTTTTCCTCCCAAAGGTTTGGATACTCCTTAGGTCAGGAGTTCACTATGAAACCGACGGTATGGGGTTATGCGAATAGGACTCTTTGAGAAAAACCAATAAAGGCAATCTGCAAGCCAGCTTGAAAAGTGACAAAGGCCCCGGGTTTGGCGTCAAAGCCTCTCCAAATTCATGGATTGTCGTTCAGATTTTCATATGGACGTCGAATATTAGCCATAGATCGACACGGGTTTGCCGACACGGATTGAAACCAAAATCCGTATGCAAATCCCTGTAATCTGTGGCTAAATACAGCGGATGTCCTGGTCCGCCACGCAGCTCTCAATCGCGCCTCTCGGAGCCGGCGATCTGATTGATCGCGCTGTCAGGCTATATCGACGCCACCTCTTCGTCCTCATCAGGACTGCGGCGCCGCCAGTCATCATCGTTGCGGCCGGCTGGATACTATTTTCGATCAGCGCACGACGCGTATTTATCACTTCAAGCGATACCGACCTTTTGCTTTACGTCCTTCTCTGGCTGCTGTCGATGGCGATCACGCTGGGCGGGTATCTCTTCATGCTGGTGGTGATGGGCGGGGCGACGCGCACTCTCGTAACCCACCTGCTCCATAACGAGCCCGTTACAGCCCGGGCTACATACATTGCCGTGCGAGCACGTTTGTGGGGGTTAGTGGGTGCATCTTTGATTGTCCTTGCCTGGATCGTGGCCTCCACAACAGCGGCGCTTGTCGCGTGGGAAATTGCCGCCTTTATCTTCATTATGGGTTCGATGGTGATCGCGAGTATCGGCCCAGCCTGGCTGTCCGCCATTATTATGGGAGTCGGATTTCTCCTCGCGACCGTGGTTGCTCTTTGGGTGTTCTTTCTCGTCGTGGGACGAGTGGCATATGTTCCTCAAGTGATGCTGGTCGAGGGCAAAGGCGTAATTCAAGCGGTCGGACGCAGTTTTTCCCTGGCGCGCGGCAACGTGCGCCGTTTGACGGCGATGACGCTGTTTACCACTTTTGCCGCCTACTCAGCGTTGATGATTCTTGCAGTTCCACTCGGCTGGTACGGTTATCTTCATGGGATCGATCCGTCGCCGTGGGCTTCGGAGCAGTGGCCGGCGTGGTACGCCGTCGCCTACAGCGTGCTTGGACCATTGAGCTCGATCGTGCTTACACCGGTTTGGATGCTCGGTCTTTCATTGCTTTACGTGGATGAGCGAGTCAGGCACGAAGGTTACGACATCGAATTGATGGCGGCGCGTCAACTCGGCGAGCTTCCCGATGTAAACGTGTCGTCGCCGTTGGGAACTGCACTGCATTCACTTGAAAGCAAACAGCCACCGCCCGGGCCGATGGCAACAGGTCGCGTTCTGAATCTCAGATAACTCGCAAATGCCCCAGATCCTCAAAACGCATCGCCGCAGCGTCGCATGTGTGCTTGTGTCGATGGCGTTTCTGTTCGTTGGTCCGGCGAACGTTGCCGCGATTCCGATTGCTGAGTATCACCAAAACCTCAAGCATGCCATTGCCGAGCTCGAAAAGCTGGTAGAGGTCGATAAAGATTGGGACGAGACTGACTTCCAAAATCGATTGCTTCAGACAATCGAGAATATCCGCACGACGCTGCCGGTTAATCAGACGATTGAAGTCGATGGCGAGGTTGGCACCGTCGACAACTCGTCAATTCACAAAAGTCTCGAAGACCTTAAGAAGTTGCCCGCTACCGAGCAGTTCGACAAAGTCGACCACATAACCGAGCGCCTCAAGGCAATCGAAGCGCGAATTGCGGAACGCGAGGCGGCCGTTGAGCGAGCGCAGAGCAAGGAACAGGCAAAGAGCAAACTCGAAAGCATTCTGTCGCGACCGGAATACGCAACCGAGCAGCGTGGTCCCAACGCAATCAGTCGATTGATTCGCGATTTTTTTCGTTGGCTACAAAACCTCTTTCCCAAGCGTCGTCCGGTTCAGCCGGGTCACGTGGATTGGATCACACTGGTAGCGCAGATCCTGGTAATTGGCCTTGCATTGGCAGTGCTGCTTTACGTCGTGAAAATTTTGCTCACTCGGTTTGGTCGCACGCGTAAAACTAAAAAGCCGAAGAAGAAAGAGGCGCGCATCGTACTCGGCGAGCGGCTCGAGCCGGAAGCAACATCCACGGATCTACTGTCACAGGCCGAAATACTCGCTCGCAATGGCGATCTGCGCGCTGCGATACGCAAGGGTTACATCGCACTCCTCGTCGAGTTGGGCGATCGCAAAATGATCAGCCTGGCCCAACACAAGACCAATCGCGATTATCTGAATTCAGTGAAGAGCGTTGCGCCGCTTCATGCGACGATGAGAGGACTCACCGACAGCTTCGAGCGCCACTGGTATGGGTTTGAACAGACAACGCCTGACGACTGGCAGACCTTTCGCGCCGGTTATCTCGCCGCTTTGCAAGCCGAAAGCTAAGTCAAGATGCGCCAGCGAATCACCATCATTCTGACGTTTGTTGTAATCATCGGCTTGCTCGTGATTCTCAACACGGTCAGCTACGTGCAGGAGGATAAAAAAGGCGACAACGAAATCACTCCGAATCGCTCGACTTATCACGCTGGGCCAACCGGCACGCGCGCGCTGCACGATCTGCTTAGCGAGTCGGGCTACAAAGTTATTCGCTGGCGTGAAACGCCCGACAGGTTATTGGGTGAGTCTGGTAAATCGGTCAACACGTTTGTGGTGATAGGTCGCACCAGGATCGAGTTTACTTTCGATGAAGCGAAATCTTTGCGTGAATGGGTATGGAGAGGCGGGCGTCTCGTACTTATCGATCGCAACGTGGATCGCGAGTTAGCTCCGCAATCTCAAGGTTGGGGCGTCAAATCACTTGAATTCGCTTACCCCAGCATCGAGGACGATCCGGCCGATCAAGCTCAGATGACTAAGGGTGTAGCTCCACAGCAGCCGGTGCAGCCGACGGCCCTCACAAGCACGATCGAGTCAGTGATGCCTTCTCGGTTTGCGGGGCGAATTCAGATCGCTATGCGCGGCGAACAGGATGTTGTCGAGGATGAGTTTTCTACAGATTCGGAGACTAAGTCGTCCCACGTTTATTCGACGCCGGCGCCAGTCGTACACATCGGCAATCGTGAAGGAGGCCTTCTCGTTGACTACGCCTACGGTGCGGGACGTATCGTCGTGCTCAGCGATCCGTACATCGTCACGAACAGCGGCATCAAGTTGAACGACAACCTGCAACTCGCTATCAACACTGTCGCCGCCGGCGGAGGACTGATAGCCTTCGACGAGTATCACCAGGGCAAGGGCGTTACGAAAAACGCTTTAGCCAGTTACTTTGCCGGGACGCCGGTGCTGGCCCTCGCGGCGCAGATCGTCCTGATAATCCTGCTGATTCTGTGGACCAACGGACGCCGTTTTGGACGCCCGTTGCCGCTGCCGCATGTGGATCGTCGCTCGAGTCTGGAGTTTGTTGCGTCAATGGCTGAGCTGCAGGAGCGTTCGCGGGCCTTCGATCTTGCCATCGAGAATATTTACACGCGCACGCGTCGAGTTCTCGCTCGATACGCCGGCATTGATTACAACAGCTCGCGTTCTGAGATCGCGACACGCGTCGCGGAGCGCTCGACTATCGACGGTCAGAAGTTGGAAACACTGATGCGCCAGTGTGAAGAAGCGATCAATGGAGCGCCGATCAGCTGGCGGCAGTCGCTCGATTTGGTGCGGCGCCTGCGCGAGGTTGAGAGAGAGCTCGGCCTGCGCATGCGTTCGCGCGACGTCCGCCAGGCCGCAGAAAACATTTGACCTAACGCTTTGATATTTGTACTTTGAGCCAATGCCTGAGACCGTCTCCTCCACTGTCGAACACATTCGCACCGAACTAAGAAAAGTCATCGTCGGACAAGACGACGCGATCGAACAGATCCTGATCACCTTGTTGGCGGAGGGCCATGCGCTGATCGAGGGCGTGCCCGGCACGGCAAAAACGCTGACGGTTAAAACGCTGTCGCGCATCATCAACGCCAGCTTTAGTCGCATCCAGTTTACGCCGGACCTCATGCCGTCCGACATCACCGGCACAAACGTCTTCAACATCGCGACTTCGAATTTCAACCTGCGCCGTGGGCCAATATTTACGGACATCCTTCTTGCTGATGAGATCAATCGTACGCCGCCAAAAACGCAGGCCGCGTTGTTGGAAGCGATGGAGGAACGTCAGGTGACGATCGACGGCGAAGCGTACCAGTTGCCTTCAGTCTTCACCGTGCTGGCCACCGAGAATCCGATCGAATACGAAGGCACGTACCCGCTGCCCGAAGCACAGCTCGATCGCTTCCAGCTCAAGATACTGTTGGGTTATCCCGACGAAGAGCACGAGCGCGAAGTGATCGCGCGCTGGAACGATGGATTCAATTCAAAGCGTCTTGATGAGGTTGATATCAGACCGCTTGAGGATCCAGCCGCAATTATTCATTGCCGCGCGGAGGTTGCGCGGGCGCGAATGGAGCCCGGTGTTCAGCACTACGCCGTCGATCTCGTGCGCCGCACGCGCGCGCATCCATTCATTCACTACGGCGCGAGTCCCAGGGCTTCAGTGGCGCTGCTGTTGTGTTCGAAGGCACTGGCGGCGATTCGCGGGCGTGAATTTGCGACGCCGGACGACGTGCGCGACGTGGCGTTGCCCGTGCTGCGTCATCGTCTGACGCTGCGCGCCGAGGCCGAGCTGGATGGCGTCACACCCGATTCCGTGATCACCGACATTCTTAAAACCGCGGAAGTGCCCAGATAGTAGCCGCAGATTTTCGCCGACAAACGCAGATCAATCCGCGTTTATCTGCGAAAATCTGCGGCTAAATAAAATGCGTTTTGTCTTCACAAAGCTCTTCTACTTTCTCGTCGCACTCGGTCTGATTCCTCTGTGGTTTTCGTGGGATCGTCCGTGGCTGCGCTGGGTGGCGCTCGCTTACAACATCGTGCTGATCGCGGCCGCGTTTGCTGAGTCGCGATTCTCTCAGCTTCCAAAGGGCCTCGTGATTTCGCGTGAGTTTGGCAGCCGCTTCGCGATGGGAGCTGAGACCGAAGTCAAAATCCACATTCAAAACGCCTCCAATCGCCCGGTCTCGCTGAGCGTGAAAGACGAGTACCCCCCGCAGATGGTTTTGAGCGGGCTACGCGAAAGCCGCATCGACATTGACGCACAAAGCACGGCCACGCTCATCTACACCGTTAAGCCACTACGCCGCGGACGTTTTGAGTTTGGTCAAACTGCGGTCCGTTTCCGATCCAAATATCGACTGATCTGGTGCCAGACAAACGTAAGCGAACCGGCGACCGTGAAGGTCTATCCAAACATGCGCCGCGCGCGCGAAGCGGAGCTGAAGGCACTCGGCGCGCGTTCAGTCGTTTCGTCACACCGCAAAACTTCCTGGCGCGGTGAGGGTCGCGAGTTCGAATCAATGCGCGACTACGTTCGTGGCGATGAGCTGCGACACGTCTCCTGGACCGCGACAGCACGACGCGGAAAGCTCACCACGCGCCAGTATCAGATCGAGCGCGATCAAACAATCCTGATCGCACTCGACGCCGGTCGCCTAATGACCGCGCGCATCGAACAGGAAACAAAACTCGACTCCGCGGTACACGCAACACTCGCACTCTTCTCAGCGGCAGCGCGCGCCGGCGATAACGCCGGTCTCGTCGTTTTTGGGCGCAGGATCAAGAGCTACTTGCCGCCGAATCGCGGGCGCGATCACATCGAAGCAGCGCTCGAAGCTCTCTACGCGGTCGAACCGGAAATGATCGAGCCTTCGTATCCGCACGCTTTCGAGTTCATAGCGGCAAACAGCAAGCGACGCGCGCTGGTTGTTTTATTGACTGATCTGGTCGACGAAGAAGGTTCGAAAGAGTTGCTGACGTCGCTTCACCTCCTCCGCCCGCGCCACTTGCCACTCGTGGTTACGATCGCCGACAGAGATCTGAAAGCAGTCGTACAGCGAACGCCTTCGTCAGTTAAGGAACTGTTTACGCAGTCAGTGGCGGAAGAGATCATTCATCATCGCGAGGCGGCGCTGCGCCTGGTTGAATCGATCGGCGGCTTGGCTCTTGACGTGACGGCGGCTGCGTTAGCGCCGGCTTTGTTGGAGACTTATTTGCGCGTGAAGGAACGTGGACTATTGTGAGTTTTGCTTTTCGTGACCGGCGAGAAGCAGGTAAGCGTAGAGCGTAACGCCCGTAAGCGCCGCGATGCTGTACTTTATTCTCGGATCTATCTGCGCCGGTGAAATGAAACCTTCGATCGTTCCGGCCACGACCAACAGCACCGCCACTCCAACCATTAATCGGACCGCTTCCATGCCGCGGGTTCTGAGTGCATCCGCACGCGAGAGATTTCCGGGCATGATCATTGCGCTGCCGATCAGCAATCCGGCGCCGCCGGCGATAAAGATGCACGACAGTTCGACAACACCGTGTGCGACTACGAACGTCAGCAGATCGTTGCCGAAGCCCGCGCGATAACACAGAGTCAGGACAGAAGCGAAGTTGGCGCCATTGAAGGCCAGGTAGAAAAGCGTGCCGATGCCGCACATGGCGCCGAAGGCGAAGGTATAGATCGTGACCTGGATGTTGTGAGTCATGATCGTGGTGGCGCCGATCTGGTTCGCCTGGTTGAGCGATTCCCACCACGGTGTTTTCGTTTCGATGTAAAGTTCGCGGAAGGACGGATCGACGCCGACGAGCTCGGAGAACTCGGGATCGTAACGCGTTCCGACAAAGCCGATGAGCGCGAAGATCGCAAAGACAGAGAACGAGAGCAGCGTGTAGCGCCAGGTGCGGCGAAACGTCTGTGGCAGCTCGCGCGCGAAGAAGTGACGAATGCGTTTGCCGCCCTGCGCGTCAGCACGATAGATGCGGCCGTGTGCGCGAATGACGAGGCTGTTCAGGTAATTGATCAAGCGCGGGTCGCGCGACTCGGCACGCGCGATAGCCAGATCCGATGCGGTCCGACGATAGATGCGGCCCAGTTCGCGAACTTCATCCCGTCGCAAACGTCGCAGCGACGCGGTATCCAGCAACTTGAGCAGGTCCTCGAGCCGTTGCCAGGCGTTCTTGCGTTGGTTGATGAAGCGGTCGGTAGGCACGATGGGGATTATAATCCAATCATGCAGCGATTGGTTGAATGTGTTCCGAATTTTAGCGAAGGCAGGCGGCCGGAGACGGTCCAATTGCTCGCGGACGCCATCTCTTCCGTTGAATCGGCGTGTGTGTTGGACACGCATATCGATCCCGACCACAACCGTTCAGTTATTACTTTTGTCGCGACGCCGGAGCGAGTCGTAGAAGCCGCGGTAAACGCCGTGCGCCGCGCTTCCGAGCTCATCGACATGCGCACGCACCAGGGCGAGCATCCGCGGCTCGGTGCGACCGACGTGCTGCCGTTTATTCCCGTGCGCGGCGTGACGATGGATGATTGCGTTCGTATCGCTCACGAAGCGGGCGCGGTTATCGCCAGGGATCTCTCGATTCCCGTGTACTTTTACGAGCGAGCCGCAAAGCGACCGGAGCGAGTGAACCTGGAAGACGTGCGTCGAGGCGCTTTGGAGTTACTTCGCGAACAGATCACCTCCAACCCTGAGCGTGCGCCAGACGAGGGCCGACCCCGCGTCCACGAATCGGCTGGCGCGATTGCAGTTGGCGCGCGGCCGTTCCTGATCGCGTTCAACGTTATTCTACGCAGTACTGACATCGCGACAGCACGTCAGATCGCGCGCGCGATCCGGGCGCGCAACGGCGGACTGCCTTTTGTAAAAGCACTCGGCTTCAAGTTGCACTCGCGCGAATTGGTCCAGGTCTCGATGAATCTGATTAATTACGAAGTCACCGGAATGACCGCCGCGTACGACGCTATTCGCACTCAAGCGGATCTCTTAGGTGTAGAAATCGACAGCGCTGAGATCGTGGGCCTGGTACCGCAGAACGCCCTCGATCGCAACGCCGCTTACTTCGCTAAACTCGAAAACTTTACTGACGCCAAAATACTGGAACACCAGATCGACCAGTGTTCATCCGTTCAATAATCCGCGTAATCCGCGGCCTAAGAACCAAGTTTAATAATCGCGCTCCTCAGCTTTTCATCCTTCTGCATCCGCCTGAGATACGTCACTTCTTCAGGGCCGAGCTTGGCTTGCGTTAACTTGCGGATCATCGACAACACATTCTTATCCTGTTGTGCTTTGAATCCGATCTTGCGCACCTGAAACAGATCCCAGTCGCCGTGTCGCTTTTCATCCAACTCGAAGATCATCGGGCTCGCCGCAAGTTTGCGCAGCGTAGCGGCGGGCGTCCGGTAGCCCTTGCGCGTCTTGAGCTTCTCTTCTTCTTTCAGTGCGAGTTGCAACGCTTCTCTGCGTACCGGACGAAAACCGAGCTTGCGATAAAACCAGAACGCCCCTGACTCAATTCCCTCTTCATTGTCGTGACCAATCTGATACGGATCGAGTGAGAACGCAGTCACACCTAAGAACTGGTGCATCACGTTGAGCGTGCGCGCATACAGCCACGCCGTCTCACCGTCGCGAAACGTGTAATACAAATTGAACCCGCTCTCCATGCGTTCAAACAGCGACAGTCCTTCGAAGTAACCGATCGGCACGCCGTTCTTGTAAATCATCGCCACATGACAGGCGCGCAAAGGCAGACGCTTTTCCGCCGGCAGGCCCATGAGAAACAGTTCCACACCGCGGCCCAACTCCACGCGATAAACATGTTTCGGATCGCCGTGAGTAAACGCATAGAGCTCACGATAGCGAATCGTCGATGCTTCACGCGCCATGTCGAGCGCCTGCTCGCCTTGTCCTGGCGATAACTTTTGCAGCGTTAACGGTTGGACCAGTTCTTTGCGCAGATCGATATCGCGACGTTGAATCAAAGGACCGCGATGATAAAACGGCTTCCGCGACGGCAAGCGCATGCCGGTGCGCGTCGCCGGGAACGCCGGCGTCCATTGCACGTAGAGATTTTGCGAGTCGTAGAGCTCGGCCCGTTCGCTTTCAGGTTTTGGTAGCTTGTCAAAGCGATCGATCAGCCACACCAGCTCCTTGCGACCGTTGCGCGCGGCAGCGAGCCATTCGCGATACGGAACGTTAGCTTCCGCAAACGCGTCCTCTTCGAGCAGCGGCATGAACCGCGGCCACGTTGCCGCCAGGCGATTCACGTCTTCAACCCAGTCCCAATAGATCGCGACTTCCGCGGAGTGTCGCTGCAAGAGCCAACGAACGATGTAGAAGCTGAAGGTGTCGGTAACAGAAGTCCCGGCGATGCCGGAGATGGCGGGATGCTCCAGCGGCGAGATGTCGACGTCGAGCGCCGACACCCTGTCTGAAAAACTGCGCAACTCCTTTTCAGTCGCGCGCACAATCACGGCGTTCTGAGGATAAGCACGAAGAAACAGGAGTATCTCGTGATAGCGAACGAGCGAATCTGTGTCGTTGAGTCTTTGGCGGGAGAGTTGTTCGAGCAGTCGCTCCACGCGACGTGCGGTATCGGGAGTAAACTGATTTTTCAGCTCATCAAGTTGATCAAGTAGCTTCACGAAAAATTCTGCCTTATATGAACTCCTACGCGACGTTAACTAGCGAGCGGGGGCAAGCCCCTCTTCCTGACTTGTTACTTTCCCCAGGCGCCTCAAAAAAGAACAAGTCAGGAAGAGGGGCTTGCC
>DATENQ010000406.1:0-4554 GCA_035275005.1 Pyrinomonadaceae bacterium
GGCCACCCCAGCGTAAGAAGTCGAAGACTGGGATGGCCACGGAGGGCCACCCCTACAAAAGGAGAAATATGCGTCTTAATTATTTGATTCTTGGCTTGCTCGCCTGCACTCTTACGTTTATTCCCGCGTACGCGCAGAAGGGAACGCCGCACCACACCACCGCGACGAAGAAAGAGCAGCAAACCTATTCATGTCCGATGCACCCGGATGTGAAGGCGAAGACGAAGGGCCGGTGTCCGAAGTGCGGCATGGATCTGCGCCTCAACAAGCATGAGGAGGCGACTCCCGAAGCGACTCCGGTATCGCATGACATAGGCGCTACCAAAATGAATATCCCTGACACCGAGCTCCTGGATCAAAACGGAAACAAGATTCACTTTTATACCGACCTGGTTAAAGGCCAGACTGTAGTTATCAATTTCATCTTTACTACCTGCACGACGATCTGCCCGCCGCTCGGCGCAACTTTCGCACGCGTGCAAAAAGAACTGGGCGACAAAGTAGGTCGCGACGTTCGCTTTATTTCCATCAGCGTCGATCCGGCGACCGATACGCCCGAACGGCTTAAAGCATGGGGCGCGAAGTTTCACGCTGGTGAGGGTTGGACGTTTGTCACGGGGAACAAGCCGGAGGTTGACGAGCTGCTGCGCGCTCTCGGCGCGTCGTCTGCGCGTCGCGAAGATCATTCGCCCACCATACTCATCGGCAATGACGCGCACGGCACGTGGACGCGTACTTACGGTTTGGCGAATACAAGTCAGTTAGTGCAAATCATTAACGAAACTATGGAAGGCAAGAGTGTTACTGCCACTGCGGAAGGATCGAGATAATGTTAAGACAGGTTTTCATACTATTTATATTGGTAGTTGCTGCCTTCGCGAAGGCAGACAACTGCTGGGCCCAGGCGCAGGTTGGGGGGCCGGCGCCTGGCCAGGCTTCTAAACCCGCGGCGCCGCCGGCTCCCCACGATCATTCGCACATGGCTTCGGAGAAGTCTTCGGCGGCTGCGAGCTACTTCACTGACGTCGAGCTGATTAATCAGGACGGCAAGAAAGTGCGTTTCTACTCGGACGTGCTCAAAGGCAAGACGGTCGTCGTCAACGCTTTTTTCACCACTTGCACTTCGGTATGTCCGCCGATGAACCGCAACATGGAGAAGATTCAGGAAGTACTAGGCGATCGCGTCGGACGTGATGTGTTCCTCGTTTCGATCACTGTCGATCCGGAGGTTGATACGCCCGCGCGGATAAAAGATTACGCGAAGAAGTTTAATGCCGGACCGGGCTGGGTGTTTCTAACCGGCAAGAAAGAGAACCTCGATTGGGCGCTCTATAAGCTGGGCCAGTACGTCGAGAAGAAAGACGATCACACGACGATTTTCATCATCGGCAACGAACCGACAGGCTTGTGGAAGAAAGCATTCGGCATGGCGAACGTCGCCGAGCTTATTCAGGTTGTTGAAAGCGTCGTCAATGATAAAGGCGACAAGTAGCATGAACCAGAAAACAAAGATTTTCGTGGGGATGTTGGTGGCGGCGTTCGTGCTGACCATCTCGGGTGGTCTTTTGGCGACGGTGGCCCAACAAGCGCCGAAACCCGGGTTGACACCGCAGGAGAGACGCGGTAAGGCGCTCTACATGCGCGGTGAGAGCCCCTCCGGAAAAGAAATTACTGCCATGCTCGGCGACTTCGACGTGCCTGCGTCCACACTAAACTGCGCCGGCTGTCACGGCCTGCGCGGTGAAGGTAAAACCGAGGGCGGCGTCACTGCCGGAAATCTGACCTGGTCCAACATGATCAAGGCCTACGGCCACACCCATCCCTCAGGACGCAAGCACGGCGCGTTTGACGAAAAGCTTTTTACTCACGCGCTCATGGACGGAATCGATCCGGCGGGAAACCAGTTAGCCAGGGCGATGCCGCGCTACAACATGTCGCCCGAAGACATCGCCGATCTCATCGCTTATCTCAAACGCATCGAAACAGATCGTGATCCCGGTCTAACGGAAACTACTATCACCGTCGGCACCATCCTGCCGAAAGACGGCGCGTTGGCCGAGATGGGCGCGGCGATGAAGGATGTACTAACCGCCTACTTCGCAAACGTCAACGACAAAGGCGGAATCTACAACCGTCGCATCGAGCTGCAAACGATCGACGCAGGCACTGATGCCGCAGCGACCGCGGCGAATGCCAGGAAGCACATCGAAAACGGCGAAGTCTTCGCGATCGTCAGCGGCCTGAGCGCCGGCGCCGATAAAGAGCTTGCGGCAGTGGTGCGAGACGATGAAATCCCTTTCATGGGACCAGTCACGCTGTTGACGCAAACCAGCGCGCAGGAGAATCGCAATCTGTTTTACCTGTTGCCTGGCGCGGGCCAACAAGCGCAAGCACTCGTCAACTTCGCGGCGAAGAAGCCCGAGTTGAAAAAGTCGCGGCTCGCAATCGTCCACTCCGATAACGAACTTTCTCTCGCCGCTACAGCAGCGGTAGAAGATCAGGCCCGTAAGCTCGGCTGGACTTCCATTACCAGGAGACCTTTTTCAAAAGATGCTGCGGCGACAGTCACAGCCCTGAAAACAGAGGGCGCTGACGCCGTGTTCTTTCTCGCTGGGGGAAGCGAGGAGGCGGGGTTCATCAACGCGGCGGCAGCCGCGAATTGGACTCCGCATATTTTCCTTCTCGGTGCACTTACAGGCAGAGATTTAATCAACACTCTGCCTTTGAGTTTCAAAGATCGCGTATTCCTCGCGTTTCCGACTGTGCCAACTGACGTTGCGCCGGAAGGACTGGCCGAATTGCGCGCGCTGGAAGAGAAGTACAAGTTTCCGCCGGGACACACATCCGCAAAGTTGAACGCTTTCGCCGCTGCGAAGATCTTCACCGAAGGCTTGAAGCGCGCCGGAAGAGATTTGAGCCGCGAAAAACTGATCACCGCGCTTGAGGGACTCTACGAGTACAACACCGGCGTGACCCCAAGTATTACCTTTGGACCAAACCGTCGCATAGGCGCGATGGGTGCTTACGTTCTCGCGATTGACCCTGCCAAAAAAGAATTTGTCTCCAGCGGCTGGGTCAGCAACAACAACTAACCTCTAATAGATGAAATGGAACTTATGAAGAAACATTTATTCGTCCTTGTAATTATGTTTGCGATGAGTGCGCCCCTGTTTGCACAGACCGTCGATTGTGGGTGCGAGGATAAGCCACTTCCGGAAGTACTCGGCGTGGTAAATGGAGTGAAGATCACCAAACAGGATCTGACCCCCGAAACGCGAACGCGCGTTGAAGAGTTACAGAAACAGGTCGTCGAGGCCCGTGAGCGCGAGCTCGATCTGCAGATCGATTCGATACTGCTGGAAAGCGAAGCGAAGAAGCGCGGCGTTAGCCCGTCACAAATGATCAAAGACGAGGTAATCGCGAAGGTCCAAACGCCGACCGACGCCGAGGCGCAGGCGTTTTACGACCAGAACAAATCCAGGATTCAAGCGGAGTTCAAGGATGAGAAGAGCAACATCATCGAGTATCTCCGCTACCAACGTCAGCAGGAACAGGCGCAGAAGCTTGCCGAGCGGCTGCGTGCCGCGGCCCAGGTAAAGGTTCTCGCCAAGCCAACCGCGCCGGCTACCACTGCCGCCGATCGCGCGCGTGTGCTGGCAACCGTCAATGACAAGCAGATCACGATGGGTGACATCGAGAACAGTTTGCGCCCATTGATTTTCAACGTTCAGGAACAGGTCTACTCGCTGCGCAAGCAGGATCTCGAGCTGAAGGTCAACGACACGCTGCTCACGCAGGAAGCGCAGAAGAAAGGCGTCACCACACGCGCACTGCTCGACACGGAAGTCAGCGCGAAAGTGCCGCGCGTGACTGACGCCGAAGCGCAGGCGTTTTATAACGAAAACAAAGATCGGATCAGCGGCGACTTTGCACAGACCAAAGCTCAGATCATTCAGTACATGCAAGAGCAGAAAGAGCAGGAAGCGACGCTGGCATTCGCCGGGCAGTTGCGACGCGCGTCGAAGGTCGAGACAAATCTGACTGCTCCTGAGTCGCCGGCTTTCGACATCGCAACCGACGATCAGCCGGTGAAGGGAACTGCTAAAGCGTTAGTCACCATCGTTGCGTTTACGGATTTCCAATGTCCGAGCTGTGCGCGGCAGCATCCGGTGCTCGATCAGATTGTGAACGAGTTTGGCGATCGTGTGCGACTCGTCGTGCGCGACTTCCCGCTTTCACAGCACGCAAACGCGCGCAAGGCTGCCGAAGCTGCCGAGGCCGCGCGCGAGCAGGGTAAGTACTGGGAATATGCGACGGTGCTTTTCCGTAACCAGTCTGCGCTCGGTATTGACAAGCTCAGACAGTACGCGACTGAGGTTGGTCTTGATCGGGCTCGGTTTGATGCATCGCTTGATAGCGGCAAGTTTGCTGAGAAGGTCCAGCGCGACGTGATGGATGGACATAAGCTTGGCGTCAACGGCACGCCTACGCTTTACATCAACGGCAAGCGCATCTCCGACAATTCTTATGCAAGTTTGAAGTCCGCGATCGAAG
>DATENQ010000407.1:0-2939 GCA_035275005.1 Pyrinomonadaceae bacterium
GCGTCTGATTTTCCTGGGAAGCAGCCGCCCCGCAATCAATGCCGTGGCGCCGATTAACTCCACCACGTCGCCACCACCGCGCCAATGCTCGCGCACGACACGCGGCTCGGTAACACTCATCAAACGCAGCAGCGTCAAAGCAATCAGGTAAGCATCGTCAACCTGTCCGACAAACGGCAGCATGTCAGGAATGAAGTCGAGCGGCATGAACGCATAGACGATCGCTCCCGCCACGAGCAGTCGCTCCTTCGCCGGCACGCGCGGATCGACCATCAGCCGCGCACTCAGGAAAAGAAGATTCGGGATGACCAGCAACAGATTCGTCATCCGACTTCGCAGGTTTGAATCTGACATGCGAAGATTATACAGATCCGTGCTGATCCGTGTAATCTGTGGCAACATTATCGTCCATGGACATCCTCGAGCGAATTCGACAGCGAGCCGCGTCAAGGCCGCAACACATCGTCCTGCCTGAAGGCAACGATCCGCGCACGGTCGCCGCCGCCGCGGATGCGACCGCGCGGCGCATCGCGCGCATCACGCTGCTGGGCGACGACGAAAAGATCCGCGCAACTGCGAGAGACAATCGGCTGGATCTCGGCGGCGTCGCGATTATCAATCACCAGCGCGCCAATGATTTCGACAAGATGGTTTCGCTCTTTCACGACCTGCGCCGGGCGAAAGGTCTCATGGCTGACGAAGCGCGCACGCTCGTCTCGGATCCTTTGTATTACGGCAACCTGATGGTCCGATCGGGTCTGGCGGACGGCTCGGTCGCAGGCGCTACCAACACGACCAGCCACACCGTGCGTTCAGCGCTTCATTGCATCGGCGTCCGATCGGGATTCAAGCTGGTTTCGAGTTTCTTTTTGATGTCGTTGCGCAATAGTGAATTC
Source organism: Pyrinomonadaceae bacterium (assembly GCA_035275005.1). Classification (GTDB taxonomy): domain Bacteria; phylum Acidobacteriota; class Blastocatellia; order Pyrinomonadales; family Pyrinomonadaceae; genus PSRF01. The sequence goes on from DATENQ010000407.1 coordinate 897, forward strand.
GGACACGACGGCGCGATGATCTATGCAGATTGCGGCGTGGTGATCGAACCGAGCGCGGTCGAACTGGCGGAGATTGCATTGGCTGCCGCGGATTCGTGTCGCGCATTGCTCGGCGCCGAGCCACGCGTTGCGCTGCTGTCATTCTCAACGAAAGGAAGCGCGAAACATCGACTGGTCGATAAAGTCGTTGAAGCGACGCGTACTTTGAAAGCACGCGCTCCTGAGCTACTGGTCGACGGCGAGCTCCAGGCTGATGCGGCTTTGGTTCCCGGCGTGGCTCAATCAAAGGCGCCCGGCTCACCAGTCGGGGGACGCGCAAACGTACTAATCTTTCCCGATCTGCAAGCAGGAAACATCGCTTACAAATTAACCGAGCGATTGGCCGGCGCAACCGCGATCGGGCCCATTTTGCAGGGCCTCGACAAGCCGGCAAACGATCTTTCGCGAGGCTGCACCGCCAACGACATTGTCGACGCCATCGCGATTACTGCTGTCCAGGCACAGGCGCGGTTGACATCATAGAGATATGTTCACGCAAAGGCGCAAGAAGCAAAGCTTTGCGCCTTTGCGTGAGAAAATGAGGCAACGCATGATTCCGGCGGGCATCCAACAGCCGAATCCTTAAAATGTCCCGGCTTAGACGCACAACTGGGCTTCTGTTGATGGCAGCGCTCTTCGCAATCAGCGCCACCCAAAGCTTCAGTCAAGAGCCCGCCAATCCGCAAGCTACGCCCAAACCGTCGCCAATTCCCGAGAAGGAACAGGACTCCGTCAAAGTTTTTACTGAAGAGGTCCGGCTTCCGATCATAGCGCTCGACTCGTACGGACATTACGATCCCACACTCGAGCTCGACGACATCCTCGTGCTCGAAGACGGCGTCGCGCAACAACTCCGCAGCGTGCGACACGTTCCGGCAAACGTTTTATTCCTGCTGGACACAGGCGGTGACGGTACCGGGATGGGCGGCTTGTCGAAGAGCACGAGCCTGACGCGCGCTGTTGCAGCGCAGTTAGTGGCAGGGCTTCAGGAAGGTGTTTCGATCGCAGTAATGCAGTCGGGTAATTCGACCGAGATGGTGCAACCATGGACCACTGACAAGGCGGCTGTCCTTCGCACGTTGAAAACGAAACTCATCTCGACTAAACGCTCGCGGATCTCTGAAGCGATCGCGAATGCCAGCGTGCAATTGAGAGAACGGCCGGAAGGAAGCCGTCACGTAGTGATGATCACTGACGGCGTCGACTCGCCCGGCAGCAAGATCGATCGCGCGGAAGCAATGCGCCGCTTGATCGCAGCCCGCGCCACCGTGCACATCATCAGTTACACCGAATTTGTACAACAGAAGAGAGATAAGAAGTCAGCATCGATCGGCACCGGACAGCGTCCGCCCAGTTCCGACCCGATCACGGCGACGGATCCGACACTACCTCCCGGCACCACTCGTTCACCGTCGTTTGGCATCGGCATCCGATTCGATCCGGCGATGCGCCGGGTGCGCAAAGCTTACGAAGCTGAAGTGAAGAAGAGTCAGCAGGCTTTGAAGAACGTCGCCGAAGAAACGGGTGGGAAAATTCTGCTGCCGCTGAACAGTGAAGAAATGTTGGTCCAGGCAAACGAGGTGGCGCGCGCGATCGGCGCAGAATACGTCGTCACCTATCGTCCGAAGCGCCCGCTCGCTGAAGCCTCGCCCGGCGAGTATCGCCACATCGAAGTGGCCTCACGCCGACCCGGACTAAATCTTCAATCACGCCGCGGTTACATCGTGCCGCAAGAGAAATATTAGCCACAGATGAACGCGGATGAACACAGATCAGAACTTCAGATCTGAGTTCCATCCGCGTTCATCTGTGGCTAAATATTTATGGTTATCTGACAGCTACTTCGAGCGACGATTCCACTTGAGGCACCAGTTGGCGTACGTCAAACTGATCCGGTTTCCGCATTAGCGACTGCCGGTGCAACTCTTCCCAATCTTCTTTCGGCACTCGGTGAAACGCTTCAACCACTTTCGGATCAAACTGCCTTCCAGCCCAATCGTCGAG
>DATENQ010000408.1:0-19690 GCA_035275005.1 Pyrinomonadaceae bacterium
TATCCGGGTCACGTAGCGGAGTCGAGCGTTTATACAAAAGCTTCAGTGCATCCGCTGATTACGGGTTCGTTGCTTGCCGGGCTCGGCTTCGCCGCGTTCATGGCCTGGCGCGCTCTTAGTGAACCGGGTCAGTACCGTAACGCGGTAGCGTCGGGTCCACGTGACGCATCGGATACGAGAGCTGACCCGGCGCTACCGCGTTACGGTACTGATGACCCGATTCACGCAGGTTCTTCAAGCTAGGAAGGAGCTCAAGTTATGTATCATGAGGACGATGGAAATGTTTGGAAAGGCATTGTGGCGGGGCTTGCCGGCGGTTTGCTTGCATCCTGGACCATGAACCAGTTTCAGGCGGCCTGGATGCGCGTCGTAGCAAACTCCGAGAAACCACACGGCGCGCAATCGATGCAGCCGAGCCAGGGTTCGACAGGTAATCAAGCCGAAGACGGAAAAGAGCAGGACGACGCTACTGTCGAAACTGCCAAAGTGATCTCGAGAAACGTCTTCGGACACGAGTTACAGGAGAGCGAAAAGAAACCGGCGGGCGCTGCTGTACATTACGCCTTCGGCGCTGTCTCTGGTGGCTTGTATGGAGCGCTGGCGGAAGTCACTCCGCAAGTGACAACGGGCGCGGGCCTTCCGTTCGGCGCCGCGTTTTGGCTGCTCGCCGATGAGATCTCGGTACCGCTTCTCGGACTCTCGAAGGGACCAACGGAGTATCCGGTCTCGACTCATGCTTATGCGCTCGCATCACATCTGGTCTACGGAGTAACAGCCGAAATGAGCCGGCGCGCATTACGACAAGTTCTGTGAGTAGACTGACTTTCTTCTGTGATCTGGCAGAAGCAACGACGCCGTTCCCGCACTTCTGGGAGCACACAGTCGGCAGCGACCATTCGCGCATGGCTTTGCGCGCCGATTGGCAGCGCCAACTCAAACGGGCTCACGACGAGCTCGGCTTTCACAGCGTTCGATTTCACGGTTTATTGTCCGACGACATAGGCACGGTAATTCGTGAGAAGAACAGCATCTTCTACTCCTTCTTCAACGCCGATCAAATCTTCGATTTCCTGCTTTCGATTGGGATGAAGCCGTTTGTCGAGTTGAGCTTCATGCCTGACGCGCTGGCTTCCGGCACAAGGACTGTGTTTGGCTACGATGCCAATGTGACACCGCCGAAAGATTACAATAAATGGTCGGAGGTGATTGAAAGTTTGGTTTCTCACTGCGTCGAGCGATACGGCAAGCGTGAAATCGGCGAGTGGCTGTTTGAAGTCTGGAACGAACCCAATCTCAAGCAGTTCTGGACCGGAACTCAGCGCGAGTACTTCAAGCTTTATCGCTACACGGCCGAAGCGATCAAAAACGTGTCGCCGTCGTTCAAGGTTGGAGGACCGGCGACAGCGAAGACTGAGTGGATAGAAGAGTTCGTAAACTTCTGCGAACGCAACGACGTGCCCGCGGACTTCGTCAGCACGCACTACTATCCCAACGACGGATACGAGCGCGACGGCGATACCGAACATCAGCTGTTTAAAGCACAGCGCGGTATCATGCGCGAAGTGGCGGAGAACACGCGTTACTATGCGGGCGACAGACCGGTTTATTTCACTGAATGGAACTCATCGTCAAATCCCTTCGATCCGTTGCACGACGAACCTTACGCAGCAGCATTCGCGGCTTCGACAGTGATGGAAGCACAGAGGCTGGTCGACGGTTACAGCTTCTGGACCTTCTCCGACATTTTTGAAGAGAATTATTTCCCGTCACTGCCGTTTCACGGCGGCTTCGGACTGCTCAACCTGCACGGCATTCCCAAGCCAACGTATCGCGCGTTTGAGCTGCTGCATCAGCTCGGCGATCGATACTCGCTTGTAGACGGATTGCACGAAACTGTCGATTGTTCGCTCGTGCAGAAAGAGTCGAGCGTGACTGTGCTGCTCACGAATCACACGACGCCGGGTCATTCAATCGAAACGGAAGAGGTGCACGTTCGTTTGGACAACGCTCGTGAGCCTGTTGCGGCGCGCATCCAAAGAGTCGATGAAGAGCACGCTAATCCGAAACGCGTGTGGCAGGAGATGGGCCAGCCGGAGTATCTCTGTCGCAAGGATGTGGAGCGATTGGAAGAAGCGTCACAAGTCGTAAGTGAAAAGCAGCCGTTGAGCTATAGAGACGGTTCAGTGTTTTTGAAAGCGAGTTTGCCGGCACATGCAATCGCGGCGATAACAGTGGAGTTCAAACCGAGATGAAAGTGTTGGAGCCGTCGCTGTCGGATGAAGAACTGTCACGCATCGAACGCGATACTTTTAAATACTTTGCAGATGAGATCAATCTCGAGAACGGGCTCGTTCCCGATAGTACGAAGCAAGGCTCGCCGTCGTCGATCGCTGTCGTTGGTTTCGCGCTTACTGCATACCCTATTGCGGTTGAGCGTAAATACCTCAGTAGATCTGAAGCTGTAAGGCGCGCTTTAACGACACTGCGCTTCTTCAACGACGCGCCGCACGGAAAAGAGCCGGACGCGACCGGCTACAAAGGTTTTTATTATCACTTCCTCGACATGAAGACCGGACGCCGCGCGTGGAAGTCTGAGCTCTCAACCATCGATACCACCTACCTGCTCGCGGGCGGTCTAACAGCGGCGCGCTACTTCGATCGTGAAACTAAACCTGAGCGCGAGGTTCGGACGCTCGCGGAGTCGCTTTACAAGCGCGCGGATTGGCAGTGGGCACAGAACGGTGCGCTGACCGTCTCGCACGGCTGGAAACCGGAGACGGGCTTCATCAAGTATCGTTGGACCGGATACAGCGAGGCGTTGCTCCTTTATGTGCTGGGTCTTGCGTCGCCGACTTTCCCGCTGCCGGCGGAGAGTTATCGCGCGTGGACCAGGACTTACAGGTGGAAGAAGCTCTACGGACACGAGTTTCTTTACGCCGGACCGCTGTTCATTCATCACTTGTCGCACATGTGGATAGACTTTCGCGGTATCCAGGACGAATACATGCGCGGCAAAGCCATCAACTATTTCGAAAACAGTCGTCGCGCGATCTATGTGCAGCAGGCGTATGCGATGCGCAATCCGAAGAAGTTTGTGGGTTACGATCGGTTTAGTTGGGGCATCACCGCCACTGATGGACCGGGACCGGCGGAGCGACGCATCAACGGCCGGCGCGTGCGTTTCTTCGATTACAAAGCGCGATCGATTCCTTACGGGCCTGACGACGGCACGCTCGCGCCCTGGGCTGTTGCGACGTCGTTACCGTTTGCTCCGGAAGTCGTTCTACCAACTCTGAGCCGTCTCAATAAAGACTATCCCGAGATGACGAATGAGTACGGATTCAAGTGCAGTTACAACCCGACGTTCAGGTCAAAAGGAAAAGGTTGGGTGTCGAAAGGATATTACGGCCTGGACCAGGGGCCGATAGTCATGATGATCGAGAACTACCGCACCGGTTTGATCTGGCGACTAATGCGACGTTGTCCTTTCATCATCGACGGCCTCCGCCACGCCGGCTTTCAAGGTGGCTGGCTCGGAAAATAAGCCGGAGATGAACGCAGAAAAACGCAGATCTGCGTTTACCCCCGTTCATCTGCGGCTTAAATTAGATCGAGTTGTGCGCCAGACAGGATTTCAACTGATACCGCTGCCATATAGTGTCGAGTTGCTAATTAGAAGAATGGGCATATATTGAATGGGCATACATTAGGGTTATCGAAGGAGCAGGAAGATGACCAGTGAAAATGTAGTCGAAGCGTGGCGTGAATCGGCGCAGTACTGGGCCAAACACAGCGACACGATCCGCAAGATGTTTATGCCGTTGACGCGAGCTCTGGTTGAGCACGCCGGCATTCATGAAGGACAGTCCGTGCTCGACGTCGCCGGTGGCGCCGGTGAGCCATCGCTGACGATCGCCGAGATAGTTGGACCAGGAGGATCTGTAAATTGCACGGACGCTGTGAAAGAGATGGTTGAGACCGCTCGCAGCGGGGCGCAGCGACGTGACATTACAAACGTGCAGTTTCAACAGTGTACGGCTGATTCGTTGCCGTTTCCTTCGGATTCATTTGACGTTACTGTCAGCCGTCTCGGCGCGATGTTCTTTCCCGATCCAGTTGCCGCGGTTCGCGAGATGATGCGCGTCACCAAGCCAAACGGGAGCCTGGCGCTGGCCGTCTGGCACAAGAGCGAGCTGAATCCGTTCTGTTACGTCGTAACCGGCGTTATCGATCGCCACATCAATCCCGGCGCCGTCGATCCCGATGCGCCAAACGCTTTTCGTTTTGCCGAGCCGGGCAAACTGGCAGCGGTGATGACTGAAGCGGGCGCGAGCGATGTGAAGGAACATGTGGTGAAGTTCAACATCGAAGCGCCGATCTCTGCGCTTGAATTCTGGTCCATGCGTTCACAAATCTCAGACACACTCCGCGAGAAATTGGCCAAACTCTCCACCGGGGAACAGGCTCAAATAACGGGTGAAGTCGAACAAGCCGTCCAGGAATTCTTTCCCGCCAACCAGATGCGTTTCCCGGCACAGATGATCATCGTTACCGGAAAGAAGCCATAGATGTCATACAATGTGACACATGCGACGGTCGATCCTAGACCAAAGGTGGGCCGGGTATGTGGTGGCTGCGTTGAGTGTTGGTGTGTTGACGCTCGTCCTCAAAATCGTCGGCGACCACGTGAATGCCGCCACGGTGTCGCTGGCGCTGTTGCTGAATGTTCTTTTCATTGCGATGCGTTGGGGGAGTCTGCCGGCGTTGCTGGCCTCCATCGTCGCGATGCTCTGTTTTAACTTCTTCTTCTTACCGCCGTTCAGTACTTTCACGATTGCCGCCACCGATAACTGGATCGCACTGCTAGCGTTTCTCATAACCGCCGTCACCGCCGGACAACTCTCAGGGCGCGCCAAACGACGCGCCGAGGAAGCCGAGGTCGGCAGGCGCGAGATCGAACGTCTCTACGCTGAGCTGCGCGACGCATTTCAGCGCGCGAGTCATGCAGAGGCCTTGCGACAAAGCGAGAAATTAAAATCAGCGCTGCTCGACGCAGTCACACACGATTTGCGCACCCCGCTCACTTCAATCAAGGCTTCCATCACCACCCTGCTCGACGAAATTCGCGGCGGCGAGTCTCCGGTCACACTCGATCGCGAATCAAGAGTAGAGATGATGGAAGTGATCGATGAAGAGAGCGATCGCTTGAGTCGCTTCATCAATGGATTGATTGACCTGGCACGAATCGAAGCGGGCGAACTACAACTGCGACGTCGCTGGGGCGTTGTTGACGAGATCATTTCCACTGCGCTTCAAAGGGCTGAACCGATCACTCGCAATCATCACGTTGAGCTCCAGGTAGAAAAAGAGTTGCCGGGTGTGCGTGTTGATGAACGTGCGGTCAGTGAAGTGGTTTACACGCTGATCGACAACGCGGCAAAGTATTCACCAAAAGGATCGACCATTCGCCTGATTGCCGGGCGCGCCGGCGACGAGCTAATACAAATGGCCGTAGAAGACAACGGTCCGGGCATCGCGGATGATCTGCGCGAGCGAGTGTTTGATAAATTCTTCAGGGCGACTCGCAACGGCGATGTCACGACGCGCCAGCCGACCGGCACCGGGATGGGCCTCGCGATCGCGAAGGGAATCGTCGAAGCGCACGACGGAAAAATCTGGATCGAATCCAGCGAAGGTGGCAAGGGGACACGCGTGGTGTTTACGCTTCCTACGAATCAATGACTAACCAGCCAAGAATTCTAGTGATTGACGATGAGCCGCAACTGACGCGCGTGCTTCGCACGGGACTGAAGTCGCACGGCTATGAAGTGCGCGCAGCGGCCGACGGGCTGGCTGGATTCGAAGCCTTCAACGACTGGCACCCCGATCTCGTGATTACCGACCTCGCGATGCCGAACGTTGATGGTCTCGAACTGTGCAGACGTCTGCGCGCGATATCGCAAGTCCCGATTATCGTGTTGTCCGCAAAAGGCGAAGAGAAGACGAAAGTCGAAGCACTGGACCTTGGCGCCGACGACTTTGTCACCAAGCCTTTCGGGATTGATGAGCTGCTCGCGCGCGTGAGGGCTTCGTTGCGTCGCGCCAAAGCGCCGCCGATGAACGAGGCGACGCAGACGACACTCGATTCAGGCGACTTTCACGTCGATCTCGAGACACGCGAGATCACCGTGCGTGACAAAGCAATTCACTTGACGCCAAAAGAATTCGATCTGCTGGTCTATTTCATCAAGCACTCCGGAAAAGTGCTCACGCATCGCACGTTGCTGGCGGCGCTGTGGGGCGGCAACTACGTCGAACAGAACGAATACCTGCGCGTGTTCGTCGGCAACCTGCGCAAGAAGATCGAGCCCGACGCCACTCCCCGCTACATCCTCACCGAACCCTGGATAGGCTACCGCTTCGATCCCGGTGAACGCTAAGAAGTTCTTTCACGCAAAGCCGCAAAGGAAGCAAAGACGCGAAGTAAGACAACTTCTTCTTTGCGCCTTTGCTTCCTCTCGTCTTTGCGTGAACCCTCCCCCTCTTTACAAACTTTTTATAAACCCTTTACGCCCTTTTTATGCGCCGCACCGTAAGTTTGATTCATGAGCGAAAGAATCGAACGCGAGGCGGTCGCCTGGGAACTGGTGGTTGCGATCACGTGTTTTATCATCGCCGCCCTTTCCCTTGTGATTGGTTTCGTGCTTACGACTAGTTGGTTGCTGAACGCGCAACTTCATCCGTTGTTGTACGGCCTGGGTCTCGGACTTCTGATTGCCGGAATTCCAATCGTGATTCTTGGTGGCCATTGCATGGATCTCAGGGAGAGGAAAATCAAGCATGGCCACGGCCGTGAAGCGGTTATTAGTCGGTAGAGCACTGAAGACCTCGCAGGCTATTCACGAACGTCTCACGAAGAAAACTGCTCTCGCCGTGTTTTCTTCAGACGCTCTTTCCTCAACAGCTTACGCTACTGAAGAAATCCTGCTCGTGCTGGCGGTTGCGGCAGCGGCAACGTCGGGCACGTCGTTCCAGTATGTGATCCCGATCTCGATCGGGATCGCAGTGTTACTGGCAATCGTCGCAACCAGTTATCGCCAGACGATTCATGCTTATCCGTCAGGCGGCGGAGCATACATCGTCGCAAAGGAGAACCTCGGCACTACTCCGGGTCTCATCGCCGGCGCCTCACTCCTGGTTGATTACGTGTTGACTGTGTCTGTGTCCATCGCCGCGGGTGTGGCAGCAATCACGTCAGCGGTGCAGGGAACGCGTTACGCGTGGCTGGATGAACACAAAGTTATACTGTGTCTCGTTTTCATCGCCTTCATCGCGATTGCGAACTTGCGTGGCGTCCGCGAATCGGGAGCGCTGTTCGCCGCCCCGACGTACGTCTTCGTTTTCAGCTTTCTCTTCATGATCGCGTTTGGACTGTTTCACTACTTCACGTACGGCGGCGCCGTCGCGGTTCCTGGTCCCGAGGAATTGAAAACCGCTGAAGGATACAAGCTACAGCCACTGACGTTGTTCCTGTTGCTCGGCGCGTTCTCAAACGGTTGCGCGGCGCTGACTGGCATTGAGGCGATCTCAAACGGCGTGCAGGCTTTCAAAAAACCCGAAGCAAAGAACGCCGCAACAACCCTAATGTGGATGGCGCTACTGCTCACGACAATGTTTCTGGGCACGAGTGTGATGGCTTACTTGTATCACGTGCATCCGAAGGAAAGTGAAACGGTTATCTCGCAATTCGCGCGCATTATGTTTACTGGTCCACTGGGATGGTTTTACTACGTGGTCCAGGCTGCGACCGCGGCAATCCTCGTGCTGGCAGCAAACACTGCGTTCGCCGATTTTCCGCGTCTTTCGAGTTTGCTGGCGCGCGATCGCTTTCTGCCGCGCCAACTGGCAAATCGTGGCGATCGGTTGGTCTTCTCCAACGGCATCGTGATCCTCGCAATCTTTTCGGGCATCCTGGTGATCGCGTTCGGCGGCGACACTTCACGACTGATTCCGCTCTACGCGATTGGCGTGTTTCTTTCGTTTACGTTGTCGCAGTCAGGCATGGTGATCCACTGGTTGCGAGAGCGAGTCGCAGCGCCCGCGGGTTGGAAGAAGTCGCTCGTCATCAACGCGATTGGAGCTGTGGCAACGTTCGTCGTGCTCTGTGTTTTCATTGCGACGAAATTTATTCATGGTGCGTGGATCGTCGTCCTGGTGGTTCCGGTGCTGGTACTACTTTTCAAGGCGATTCACAAACACTATCTGATGGTCGCGAAACAACTCTCGATGGATGGGCTGGAGCAGTTGCAGCCGATTAAGCACATGGTGATTGTTCCGATTTCGGGAATACATCGAGGAGTCGTTTCGGCGTTGCAGTATGCGCGCTCGATCGCGTCTGACAGAGTGCAGGTTGTGTACGTCGACATTGAAGAAGAAGCTACGTCGAGCCTGAAAGACAAGTGGGAGCGTTGGGGAGCGGGCGTGCAGCTCGTTGTTTTGCAATCCCCTTATCGTGAACTGACGCGACCGTTATTGCGCCACATCAACCGCGTGGCCCGAGAGAATTCCGGAGCGATCATTACCGTGGTCCTTCCCGAATTCATCCCAGCCCGCTGGTGGCAACACGTGCTCCACAATCAGAGTTCGTTGTTATTAAAAGGCTCGCTACTCTTCAAGAAGGGCGTAATCGTCACGAGCGTCCCCTACCACCTCGAACACTGATTGGCCACAAAAAGGCACAAAAGGCACTAAAAAAAAATTGTTCTGAGCTTTGTGCCTTTGTGCCTTTTTGTGGCAATGAGATGATAGGGGCATGGATGATCTTCTGGCGGCGCGGTCCCAGATGGCGATGTCGCTCGCTTTTCATATTATCTTCGCGGCGATCGGGATTGCGATGCCGCTGTTGATGATTATTGCCGAGTGGAAGTGGCTGCGCAGCAGGGATGAGATTTACCTGACGTTGGCCCGGCGTTGGGCCAAAGGGACTGCGATATTGTTTGCCGTCGGCGCGGTTTCGGGGACGGTGCTGTCGTTTGAACTGGGATTGCTGTGGCCGGGGTTTATGGGTTACGCCGGCTCGATTATCGGCATGCCGTTCTCGCTCGAAGGCTTTGCGTTTTTCACTGAGGCAATCTTCTTAGGTATCTATCTCTACGGCTGGAAGCGCGTTCCGCCTCGTGCTCACTTGTTTGCCGGAGTGATGGTGGCGTTGAGCGGCGTGCTCTCCGGTATCTTTGTCGTCATCGCCAACGCGTGGATGAACACGCCCACTGGCTTTCGACTCGTCGACGGCAAACTGGTTGACATCGATCCGATCGCCGCAATGATGAATCCAGCGGCGTTACCACAAACTCTGCACATGACACTCGCCGCCTATGCGGCCACCGGATTTGTAGTCGCGGGCATTCATGCGTTCATGCTCAGGCGCGACCCTGACAATCGATTTCACAAAGCAGCGTTGGCAATCGCGCTTGCTGTCGGCGGTGTGACTGCGATCCTGCAACCACTGAGTGGCGACCTGATTGCCAAGTCTGTTGCGAAAACTCAGCCCATCAAACTCGCAGCTTTCGAAGGACACTTTCATACAGAAAAAGGCGCCGCGTTTCGAATCGGCGGCATTCCTGACGAGACCAAAGGCGAGACACCTTATGCGATCGAGATTCCTTATTTGCTTAGCGTCCTCGCTTATGGCGATCCGAATGCGGAAGTTAAAGGTTTGAACGAGTTTCCGCGAGACCAGCACCCGCCGGTCGCGATTGTTCACTTCGCGTTTCAAATCATGGTCGGATGCGGGGTGGCGATGATGCTGGTTGCACTCTGGGGTGCGTGGCGCTATCTGCGCGGACGCCGCCGGCAAACGTGGGCCGACTCGAAATGGTTTCTGCGCGTGCTCGTTGCCGCGGCGCCGCTCGGCTTTATCGCCATTGAAACCGGTTGGGTTGTGACGGAAGTGGGACGACAGCCATGGATCATTCAGGGTGTGATGCGCACGAGCGAAGCTGTGACGCCGATGCCCGGGCTGGTCGTGCCGTTCATCACGTTCACCTTGCTTTACATCTTTCTTGCGGTAATCACTGTTTGGTTGCTGTTGCGACAGGTGGCGGCGAGTCCGCGTGAGCCTGAGCCGCGAGCACAGGAGGCGCGAGTTGCCGCTTGAAACGATTATTGCCGGCGTGACGATGGCGTCGCTCGTGCTGTATGCGCTGCTTGGTGGAGCGGATTACGGCGGCGGCGTCTGGGATCTGTTTGCCATTGGACCACGCGCGCGCAAACAGCAGGAATTGATTGCTACGGCTATCAGTCCGGTGTGGGAAGCTAATCACGTTTGGTTGATACTCGTCATCGTGATTCTGTTCACGGCATTCCCACCCGCCTTTGCTGCGATCGCCACTGCGATTCACATTCCGATCACGCTGCTGCTCATCGGCATCGTACTGCGCGGCACAGCGTTCACGTTTCGCACCTACGATGTGCAGCGCGACGACGTGCAGCGCCGCTGGAGCCTCGTCTTTTCCATCGCGAGTATCATCACGCCGATTCTTTTAGGCACGATTCTCGGCGCCATCGCTTCGGGCACGATTCGCGTTGAGAACGGCACGGTTACGAGTGGTTTTTTCGAATCGTGGCTGGCGCCGTTTCCGGTAGCGGTCGGTTTCTTCGCCCTTGCGTTGTTTGCTTTTCTGGCGGCGGTTTATTTGACACTGGAAACGCGCGAGCGAGAGTTGCAGGAAGACTTCAGGCGACGTGCGTTGCTGTCGGGTGTCGTGGTTGGCTTGCTGGCGCTGACAGTATTTCTTCTGGCCAGGACTGGCGCACCGACTGTCCGTGCCGGAATTAGCCGCAGCTGGTGGGCGCTCGGTCTGCATTTGTTCACGGCGATTTTTGCGACGAGCGCGTTCTATGCGCTTTGGACCAGGCGCTACAGTTTGGCGCGAGTCTGTGCGGCAGGGCAGGTCACATTGATCCTGTTGGGTTGGGCGTTTGCTCAGTATCCGCACCTGGTGGAGCCAGACATCACGATCAGCTCAGCGGCCGCGCCACAGATCACGTTGCAACTCTTGCTCGGCGCGCTAATAGCCGGCGCGATTCTGCTGTTCCCGTCTTATTACTACCTGTTCAGGATCTTCAAACGCGAAACCTCTTAACCACAAAGACACGAAGGCGCTAATTTTATTCTTGTTTTGTGCCTTTCTGTCTTTGTGGTTAGACTTATCCGCAAATACGATGGCGGAATCTCTTTCACAATATTCGCCGCGGCAGCTATTGCGCTGGCGGGCTGTCTCCATCGGCCTTTCGCTGTTGTCTTTTTGTATTGGCGCCGCTGCATTCCTCGGCTGGGTTCTCGAGAATGAGACTCTAAAACGAATCCACCCATCGCTGGTCACGATGAAGGCAAACACTGCCGTTTGCCTGATGCTGACGGCCTCCGCGGTGATTCTGATTCACGACCCATCAAGGTCGACAGCGAAACGTCGCCTGATCCAACTCTTTGGAGCCATCGTCGCGCTAGTCGGATTGATCACGTTGAGCGAGCATCTTCTCGGCTGGAACTCCGGCCTGGACCAGTCGCTCTTTAACGAATCGGTAAGAGAGGCAGGTCGCTCGTTTCCGGGTCGCATGGGCGTCGCCGCGTCGCTCAACTTCACGCTGTTCGGGCCGGCACTTTTGTTACTGGATGCGCGTTCCCGTCGCTGGTTTCGCGTTTCAAACATCTCTGTGCTGCTGGTGATGGCGATCACTCTGCTGGTTTTTCTTTATTACTTTTACGGTGTTCAGCAAGTCGAACCCATCGGACTCTATTTCACGATCGCCTTACACACCGTCGTCGCCTTCCTTGGCCTTGCCGCGGCCATTCTGCTGGCGCGACCCGAACGCGGCGTGATCTCTGCGTTTCTTGGCAACAGTCCCGGCGCAATGGTTGCGCGGCGCATGTGGCCGGCGTTGCTGATAGTGATTGTTCTGGGCTGGATTAGAACCGTTATCTTCAACGCCGGCTGGTCCAGCCCAGGATTTACCACCGCCATCTTTGTTTCGGCAAACCTCTTTCTGTTCACGGGATTGATGTGGTGGACGGCCGTTTCACTGAACCGCACTGACAGGGAACGACATCTCGCCGATCTCGCTTTGCGACACAGCGAGGCGCGTCTGACCGTTCTGGTTCGAGTCAGCGAATTGACCCGCACGCTTCAAGATCCTTCCGAACTTTCTTACGCAGTTGCCGAGACTGTCGGCCATCATCTTAAGGTCCGTCGCTGTTTGTTCAATGAGACCGACGTTGAACGCGATCTGGAGATCGTTCACAAAGATTATTACGATGGTGCGGAATCGATTGCCGGTGAGCACCGTATATCGGAGTACAGCAGCATCACCTCCCTCGAGATGGAACTCGGAAATACTGTTATCAATTACGACTCGAAGACCGATCCGCGGACGGCGGCTGATTACCACCGGGCGTATGAGGCAAACGGCGAGCGCGCGTACGTCTCCGTGCCGTTGATGCGCGAGGGACGTTGGGTCGCTTCGCTGTGGGCCAGCGACAATGAGCCGCGTCAATGGACCAAAGAGGAAGTATCGTTGCTGCAAACCGTCGCCGAACGTACGTGGACCGCGATCGAAAAGCTCCGCGCCGAAGCCGAGCGCGAGCGCTTGTTAAAGAGCGAGCAGGAAGCACGCGATGCTGCCGAAAGAGCCAATCAACTTAAAGACGAGTTTCTCGCCACGCTCTCGCACGAGCTGCGCAATCCGTTGAACGTCATCCTCGGCTACTCGGAGCTACTGCTGCGAATGCCTGACGTTCAACAGTCACCGCGTCTGATCCAAATGGGCGACGCGCTCAGACGCAACGCGCAGTCGCAGTCGCAACTGATAAACGATCTGCTCGATCTCTCTCGACTACAGCGTGGCAAAGTCTCGCTCAACCACGAGACAGTTTCACTCGCAGCGATCATCGACAACGCAGTGGAGACTGTGCGCGGCGACGCGGCGGCAAAAGGAATTGACATTCGCTCGCACGCCGGCGATCAGCTCCTGCTCGTCGATGGCGATCGTTTGCGTTTGCAGCAGATTGCCTGGAACTTGCTGAACAATGCGGTAAAGTTTACGCCGCCGGGCGGGCGCATCGAGATCAGTCTGGGCAATGAGGGCGATAGTGCGGTGCTGGTTGTGAGTGATACAGGGCAGGGAATCGACCCGAATTTTTTGCCGCACGTGTTTGAGATGTTTCGTCAGGCTGACGGGAGTAATCGCCGGCGGCATGGTGGCCTCGGCATCGGTTTGGCGCTGGTCCGGCAACTCGTGCAACTTCACGGCGGCACAATCAGCGCTGAGTCTGATGGACCAAACAAAGGTGCGCGCTTCACCGTGCGCTTACCGCTGATGCGCGACGCCGCGATGCCGGTCGTTCCTTCATCCAGCACTCTGGATTTGGAGGTTTTATCCCAGACTAATTTTCTGATAGTTGACGATTCTGAAGACACGATTCAGATGTTGCAGGAGTTACTCAGGATTGGCGGCGCAACCGTGATGACGGCGAGCAATGGCGCTGAAGCACTGCGTATCGCGCGCGAGCATAAGTTTGACGTGATTCTTTCCGACATCTCGATGCCGGAGATGGATGGATTCGAGTTTTTACAACGGCTGCGAGAGATAGATGGTCGACAGGAGGTTCCGGTAATAGCAATCACCGGCTTTGGCCGCAGCGACGACATCGCACGAGTCCGCGCCGCGGGCTTCTATTCACATCTGACCAAGCCGCTCAATCTGCAAGCACTCGCGGAGGTGCTTCAACAACTTAACCACAAAGACACTAAAGCACTCATTAAGTAATTATGATTTAAATAACCGAGAGCCCTGGAATGGTTCCAGGGCTCTCAAGGTTGGCGTGAGACATTCAGCCTCATAGTCACTGTCCTCACCCCAGCAACTTTCGCCGATTGACCGCATTTTAGCTCACACTGAGAAGTCTCGCAACCGTGTCAAAAAACCGCCTGAAAACCCTCCAACAAAGGCGCTGGAAATCCAAAATTCGGTGCAACCGCAGGTGTCACACCGGAATCTTAAACATGGTTCCCGGCGATCAGGTTAATCAATAAACGTCCGATATTTAACGGTTTGAGGAGTGTTAAAAGTGAGATCGATTACCAAGTTTCCGCCTGCCCTTATCGCGATACTGTCATTGATTTTTGCAGTTTCTACCGCCTCTCTCGCCAGGGAGAAGCACGGCAACGGCAAGTTCCCAAACATCAAGATCAAAAACTTTGGCCAGATGGACGATCGCTTCTATCGTGGCGCACGTCCCGATGAAGAAGACTACAAGGCGCTCGCTGAGCTTGGAATAAAGACCATCATCGACTTAACGGATAATTCCCGCGAGTACGAGCAACCTGCCGTCGAAGCTGCGGGACTGCGTTACGTCAACATTCCGATGGTTGACAAGAGCTACCCCAGCATGGACCAGGTTAATCAGTTTCTGAAGGTGGTCGATGATCCGGAGACAGGCAAGTTCTACGTACACTGTGCTGGTGGTCGTCATCGCACCGGAGTGGTGGGAGCGGTGTATCGCTTCAATCACGATAAATGGAACCTCGATCAGGCGCTGGCCGAGATGGACCAGTTTGAGTTCGGTTCCGGTTACGGTCATGGCAAGCAGAGAGACTTCGTGAAAGACTACTGGCAACAGTTTCAGGCCAAACAAGCCACCAACTCTGCCACAGTTACAATCGCTAACTAAACCAGATAGAAGTTAGCCACAAAAAGGCACATAAGGCACAAAAAGAGCAGTAAGCAGCAAGCCTAGAGCTTGAACTCTGAACTGCTCTTTTTGTGCCTTATGTGCCTTTTTGTGGCCCTAATCATCCGGAAGGGCGCCGCGGAAGAGTGGCTCGCCGGCGAGCGAGGTGTAGAAGCCGAAGACAGCGAGTGCCAGCGAGATGATCAGCGCCAGAACGTAGTCGGCCGCGTACCACGCCGAGAAGTCAGATGTCACCGGAAAGAAGATCATCAGGTGCAGGAAGAAGATCGTCGAGATTAGCGCCAGCAATCCGTATCGATACAAAACCACTATCACCAACAAAGTCGCAAGCGCCGCGACGGGAAAAGCATAGAGCGTTTCGTGAGTCAAACCCAGCGCTACAGTCATAATCAACCACACCACCACAGCCGCCAGCCGCTCACGACGTAGAATGATGTACATCGACAGCAGGATGAACAGCAGTATGAACGATTGAAGGAGGGCGCCGAAGGTTTGTTGTGTGATGCCCCGCGCAAACGAACGAATCCCCAGCAACTGTGTCGCCGGAAAATCAAACCACGGAATACCGGGCGGAGCTCCCAACAACTGTGGGACGAGATTCGCAAGATACAGATTGCAAACAATCACGCCGAGCCCGAACACCGCTCCGATGAGTATGTCGCGACCAACCAACGGATCGCGAAAACCTCCCGCCAGCAGCCGGCTCCACGAAACGATCCGGCCGGGCCAGCGTCGTCGCACAAATGGTTCGAATGCCAGGTAGACCACCCAGAAGAAGAACGTCCAGAACAGCATGATCTGCACAGCGGTGATGAAGTTGAGCGCTTCCTCTTCCGTAGCCACGTGATGCACTGCGAATAGCCAGCGCAGAAAGAAAACCGTCGCCACGAACCCTGCCAGGCGAAATGCTCCTTTGCGATCACCACGCCCCAGCTTCAAATTGCGGAACGCGAGCAGCGCGCTCCCCAACATCACCGTGATGAAGACTGCAAGTAGCAGCACTGTCAGCGCGCGCTGCCGAAACCGTGAGATCAGGATCTGGACCTCTTGCGGTTGATCCCAAACGTCCAGAATCTCGAAGTAAATGGGCTTGCCTTCGAATGCAGCGGCTTCGACACGTATTTTAAAGTTCGGTTGGTCCGGATACGAACCCTCCCACGCCGCGCGCGCCGTCGCTTCGTGCGGAGGTGTCCAGATTGACGGAACCGGTTGGAACTTCGATTGGTCCAATCCACTTTCAACAAACAGTGGGGACCAGTCAGGCGGCGAATCCTGCCCTGAACTCTTTCCCGGTGGCACGGCGAAGAATGAGCGCAACCGGCCCATCGTATCCATGGTCAGGGTCGTCATGCCTGGCACGTCAAGCGCAGGTGTTTGCTCATTGACGTCGAAGCTGATCGTTAGGTCAAATGGACGCGGGCTCTGCCGGTACCAGAAATAGATCGCGGCCGGCTGCCCGCTGCTGAGTCTGTCCCAACGCGATGGCGACTGATCGACGATGTGAATGTAATCGAGATAATCTCGATCGATCCCCATGCCGTAAGCAGAATCGCCTGCTTGTGCCGTGTACCCAAACTTCTTAACGAGCTCGGTGGCCCGATCTCGCAAAACTTCCGGCGACTTGTTCAACGGCACTTTCCGATACAACGTCCTGCCGCTTGAAAGAAAAGAGATTGCAGCCATCAGGACGATCACGGCGGCGAGTAGTGAAATGGCAATCGCTGGTTTCAGTCCGCCCTGCCTGGGCGCGGCTGCCACCATCTCCGGCGACGGGGTCTCGCCTGCCGCGAGTGCGGCCGCGAGCGGATCGCCGCCGGGTAATGCGGCTGCGATCTGCAAGGCTGAAGCGGGACGCTTTGCGGGATCTCTTTCGAGACAACGAAAGATGACTCGCTCGACCAGCGGGTCCAGTTCCGGCACGTACGCGGCGGGACTCGTTGGAGTTGAGTCGCTGCGTCGCAAACGGAGCAACTCCGGCAAGCTCGAAGCTTCGAACGCTTTCTTGCCGGTGAACACTTCGTAAAGCACGAGACCGAGCGAATAGATATCGCTCTTTGGCGTTAATTCGTGTCCTTCGAGTTGTTCCGGCGACATGTACGCGGGCGTTCCCGAGATCTCGCGCCGGTCTTCAGTGGCGAGTGCAGCGATGCCGAAGTCGGTGATGCGCACGTCGCCATGCTCGTCGAGCATTATGTTTGCGGGTTTCAGATCGCGATGCAGCACGCCTCGTTCGTGTACAGCTCCGAGACCGGAGCATAGCTGGCGCGCAACGTCGATTGCTTTGTCCTGCGGCAGGCGGCCGATGCGTTTGAGCAGTGACGAGAGTTCTTCACCGCGAACGAACTCCATCGATATGAAGTGTTCGCCCTGATACTCGGCGACGTCGTAAACACGACAAACGTTGCGGTGTGAAATTTGTCGCGCGACGCTGACCTCTTTGTAAAAGCGCGCGAGTGCCCCGCCGTCCGCGGTGAGAGATGCAGGTAGAAACTTAAGTGCGACGGGTTGTTTGAGTTTGAGATCGTCGGCGCGATAAACCTCACCCATGCCGCCGCGGCCGAGTAGTCCGACGATGCGATAGCGTTCGGAGAGTATGTCGCCGGGAATGAAGCGGGCGTCGTCGATCGAGTCGGAAGTGAAGGTCGACTTTTTAACTGCGTGACTTGGTCTCGGAAGATTTTCCCGCGGCTTGGTGATTAACCCCGCGGCGACTTCGAAGACGTCCGTTTTGATGAAGTCCTGCGCGCGCTCGTCGAAGCTGAGCATCTTCTCGACTTCACGACGCAACTCGCGATCGCTGCCGCAAGCCTCATCGAGAAACGCGGCGCGATCTTTCGGCTCACGTTCGAGCGCGGCTTCGAAGAGCTCGTCAACTTTTCGCCAACGGTCGGGTTTCATCTCCGTTTCCTTCAGCTATCATGCGATAGAGCCACGCCTTGGCTCGCTGCCATTCGCGCCTCACTGTTCTTGGTGAGATATTCAATACGTCCGCAGTTTCCTCGATACTCAAACCGCCAAAGTAACGTAGCTCGACGATTTTGCTCTTCTGCGGATCGACAAGCTCGAGTGAATGAAGAGCTTCGTCGAGCGCGATGAAGTGTTCGGCCTGATCTTCCGCCATCACTGCCGCTTCATCGAGCGAAACCTGGATAGCGCCGCCGCCGCGTTTGTCACGCGCGTGAGCGCGCGCATGATCGATCAGGATGTGACGCATCACCTGCGCGGCGACTGCGAAGAAGTGTGCGCGGTTCTGCCATTCGAATCCCTGCTGGCCGGCAAGTTTCAAATAGGCTTCGTTGACGAGCGCGGTCGCTTGCAAGGTATGACCGGGTCGTTCGTGGCTCATCTGGCGTCGCGCGATGCGCCGCAGTTCAGCATGTACAAGCGGCAAGAGCTTTTCGAGCGCAGACCGGTCGCCTTTGCCCCAATCGGCGAGCAGTTGGGTCACTTCGTGCGGCGACATGGTGGGCATTAATGCGCTCCATCGGCATAGACCTTTCGAACAGCGCCGCGGATTCTATCATTTTTCTCCAGCCATGCTGGCCGCTTTTGTTTTCATTCGTCGCTTCCGGGAGTGAGGCTGAATTTTAGGAGGAATAAAATGAAAACACTGGTATTTATGACGATGTTGATGCTTGGCTTTTCGATGCAACCGGTGCCATCGCAGGATAGCCATGCCGCGGACGAAGCCGCGATGCGCGAAAGCGTTAAGCAACTGGAGACAGGGTGGAATACGAAAAGCGGTGCGGTGTTCGCAAAGCCTTTCGCGGAAGACGCGGATTACGTCGTGATCAACGGCATGTACATCAAGGGCCGCGCCACGATCGAATCGTCGCATCAGCGAATCTTCGACACGATTTTCAAAGATACGAAGATTAATCTCACAGTCAAACAGATCCGGTTTCTACGTCCCGATATCGCCGTGGTTCATGTAACCGGACATCGTGATGGCCCGACCAAAGATCTCACCGGAGACGCGATTCTGACCTTGGTTATGACAAAGGATCAGAACGGCTGGACGATCGCCGCGTTTCAGAATACGAGTGTGGCGCCGAGAGGGTAATTTGAGCCACGGATTACACTGATCTGTGTAAATCCGTGTAATCCGTGGCTAATATTTTCTATGCTTGCAGTGCGCGGTGGACCAGCAGCGTGTCGACGTACTGAATGAAGCGAATGGCTTTCCCGTCCTGCATCTTCCAAACGTGTGCGAAGTTTGCCTGAAAACTCTTGCCGGTCTTTTTATATGCGCCGCTGTATTTACCTAACACAACGATAGTGTCGCCGCCATCGATAAACTCATCCGGTATCGCAGCGAATCCATTCCACTCTGAACCCAGGCGCATGAAAACACCTTCAAGCACAGCTCTGGGTCCGTGGTAAGTTCCGGCGTAAGGGAAACCCTCTGCTTCCGTCCAATCGATCTCGGGGCTTAGAGCCCCCAGCACTGTCGGCACGTCGCCTTTGGCAAATGCCTCGTACACCTGTTTGATTGAATTAATGTTGCTCAAGGTCCGCTCATCTTATACGCTAACTTCAACGATGTCGACCCACGACTGGACCATCGAACAAATGAAAGCCGGCGACTGGAAACAGGTGCGCGCGATCTATCTTGAAGGCATAGCGGCGGGGAACAGCACTTTCGAAACTGACGCGCCGTCGTGGGAGAAGTGGGATGAGGGACATCATCAATTCGCGCGCCTCGTGATACGAGATGGAGATAAGGTTCTTGGTTGGGCCGCTCTAAGTCCGGTGTCACAGCGAAATGTTTATCGCGGCGTTGCTGAATTGACCGTATACGTGACCGAGAGCGCGAGAGGACAAGGTGTTGGCCGTGCGTTGCTTGATGCTCTCATTGAAGAATCCGAGAAGAATGGTATCTGGACACTTCAAGGCTCAATCTTCCCCGAGAACGCGGCGAGCATAAAGCTACACCTGGTA
>DATENQ010000409.1:0-2522 GCA_035275005.1 Pyrinomonadaceae bacterium
GCACTTCCGGCTTTGGCGGTCAGGTTCGACTGGGCGAACGCGGCAGCGCTCGAAACCATCAGGCCAAGCGTAATCAAACATAATCTCTTCAGCATCGACATTGTTTTCTCCATAATTCGCTGAGGCAGGCTAAATCTGGAAGATGGGTCGTGAGGTGGGCAGGTCAAGCCTCTTAGGAACCCACCGGCCCTAGCCATACTAACGCGGTTAAACGATGTTTGTCTAGAGCTATTTTTCGGCGCGAAAGAGGCTGTCTGTGCGGCTGATGGCTATTAATTCGTGGGCGGCCCGGTAGACGTCGGCGACGGGAATTTCGGTTATTGAGGGGCCGAAAATCAGGCGGTTCGAGTCGCCGGTGGGGGTGAAGCTGTGCGGGTCGGGGCGGTCCATGATCATGATCACCGGCGTTCCCGCTGCCGCGGCGATGTGCGCCGGTCCGGTGTCGTTCGAAATGAAGACAGTCAACCGCGCCTGCGCTGAGACGAGCTGCGGAATCGTCAAACGGTCAAAAAAGATGGTCCCGGACGGAAAAAGCTTGCGCATCTGCGGCACCATGCCTCGTTCTTCGGGACCGGCGAAGACGATCACACGCACCTTGTCATTTCGAATCAAATGGTCCGCCAACTCCGCGAAGCGTTCCAGGGGCCAGAGGCGCGTACTGCTTCCTGCCCCAGGGAATACGCCCACTAACAATTCGCGGGTTTGCGCTTTCTCTTTCCTTAGCAGCGCCTCAACTGTCGCATCGTCCGTCGGGCTGGTCCTGAGCGCGGGCGCTCGCGACACATTCTTGATCCCGAGCGGCTTCAGCAAGTCGAGATAGCGATCGACGAGATGTCTCGTCTCTACTTCCCTCGCCGGCCGCGGTTTAAAGTTCGCGAGGAAGTCGAGCGAGCGATTGGAACGGCGTGAGTAGAGCCGGTGCGGCGCGCCCGAGAGAAAACCGAGTATGTTTGTCTCGTAATAGCTGTGCAGGTCGATAACAAAATCAAACTTTTTCTTACGGACAGCGGAAACGAGCTTCGCAATCTTGCCAATCGAGATCAGTGTTGGACCATCACGCAACGCCACGCGATCCACTTCGAGGATCTCGTTCGCATAACCGGAGAGATTTAGTAACTCTTTACCGGGCTTTCCGACCGCAATTGTGATCTGCGCATGAGGGAAACGTTCGCGTATCGCCCGCAGCGCGGGCAAACTCATCACCACGTCCCCGAGTTGCCCGAAATCGATGACGAGTATGTTCCGCGGATCGAATGCCACTTTACAACAACCTTAGATCACGACCCGTCATATCGGATGGCTTTTCGAGATCGAGCAAACCTAGCAATGTCGGCGCCACGTCTTCGAGTGCGCCGCCACTGCGCAGCTTCACTCCGATCGAATCTTCATCAATCAAATGAAACGGCACGGGGTTGGTCGTGTGTGCCGTGTGCGGACTGCCGGTTATCGGATCGATCATCTGCTCGGCGTTGCCATGATCGGCGGTGATCAGCGTGACGCCGCGCGCTTCACGTATCCGTTTCGTGATCCAGCCCAGACAGGTATCGACGTACTGGCAAGCCTCGATCGTCTTGTCCAGTTTTCCCGTGTGGCCCACCATGTCAGGGTTCGCGAAGTTGATCACGAAAACGTCCGTTTCTCCCTCATCGATACCACGCAGCACTTTGTCCGTGACTTTGAAAGCCGACATCTCGGGTTGCAGATCGTACGTCGCGATCTTTGGCGAAGGCACGAGGAGACGACTCTCGCACGGATATTCCTTCTCGACGCCGCCGTTGAAGAAATAGGTGACGTGCGCGTACTTCTCGGTCTCCGCCAGGCGATAATTGCGCACCTTTACGTTGCCCCAAACTTCCGCCAGCACGTTGTGATGCTGTCGCGGCGGAAACGCGACCGGAAGATTGAAAGTGTTGTCGTACATCGTGAAGCAGACATACTCGACGTGCGGACGATCGGTAATGGGAAACTCATTAAAATCCGGAATCGTGAGCGCCCGAGTTAACTGGCGCGCGCGATCGGGACGGAAGTTAAAGAAGATTACCGAGTCGCCGTCTTTGATCGTCGCTACCGGGCTCACGTCTTTATGCACGATCACGATCGGCTCTACGAACTCATCGGTGACGCCACGGTCGTAGGATTCCCTGATTGCCGCAATCGGATCGGTTGCGTGTGAACCGATCGCCTTCGTCAACAGATCGTAGGCGCGCTGCGTTCTCTCCCAGCGCTTGTCGCGGTCCATCGCGTAGTAACGTCCGACGACTGTGGCGATCTCGCCGCAGCCGATCTCGGCAGTTTTTCGCTGGAGAGTCGCGATGTAATTCGCGGCCGAGGCCGGTGGCGTGTCTCGTCCGTCGAGAAAGCAGTGTATGTAGACGCGCTCGAGGGCGTGGTCCTTCGCCATCTTGAGCAGCGCGTAAAGGTGAGTAAGCGATGAATGGACCTGGCCGTCAGACACGAGGCCCATCAGGTGCAGCGCCTTGTCGTGCGTCCGCGCGTTTTCCATCGCGTGAGTCAATGCTTTG
>DATENQ010000410.1:0-2032 GCA_035275005.1 Pyrinomonadaceae bacterium
CTGCTGAACGACGTGGATCGCGAGTCGCTGGCGCGGGGAGTTGCAGCGATCGAGACCAACCTTGCCAAAGGAATTCAGCGCGCAAAGTTGACTGAAGACGACCGCGATCGCACCTTGCAGCAGATTCACGGGACAACGAACCTGAAAGAGTGTGCCGCAGCAGATCTGATCGTAGAGGCCGCGCCCGAGAAACTCGAGCTCAAGAAAGAGGTTCTCCGGCAACTCGAATCCGCGTCCGACCACCCTTTCATTTTCGCAAGCAATACTTCGTCGTTGTCCATTACCGAGATAGCCGGTTCGTCCAGTCGCCCCGAATCTGTTATTGGCATGCACTTTTTCAATCCGGTCCACATCATGCGGCTGGTTGAGATCGTCGTTGGGAAAAAGACCAGCGCTGAAACTGTACAGACAGTTAAGAGTGTAGGCCTTAAAATGCGCAAAGAGCCGATCGTCGTGAAAGACGTTCCCGGCTTTGCTTCGAGCCGTTTGGGAGTGGTGCTTGGTCTTGAAGCGATGCGAATGTTTGAGCAGGGCGTAGCGAGTGCGCAGGACATCGACATGGCGATGGAACTCGGTTACAACCACCCGATGGGACCGTTGAAGTTAACCGATCTGGTCGGTCTTGATGTGCGGCTGAGCATTGCGGAGTATCTGCATCGAGAGCTCGGCTCGGAAGCGTTCAGACCACCTGAAGTGCTGCGGCGGATGGTGAGTGAAGGAAAACTGGGAAAGAAAACAGGCGAGGGGTTTTACGATTGGAGCCGCGGTGTTGCTTAACGATGAGTACGCCTTATAACAACGAAGAGAGACGGTTTGCTTTACGGATGTCATTGCGACTGCCGATCGTGGTTTCCGGTCGCGCAGAAGACGGATCCGCCTGGAGTGAGCCCACGGAAACAGACGACATTTCCACTTCAGGCGCACTCTTTCATTTGAACCAGAAGGTGACTCGCGGCGAGCGACTTTATTTGCGCGCGCATCGTCCGGACGGCACGCCGATAGAAGCGACTGCGCTCGTGGTGCGCGTTGCACCGGCGATTTACGGGACCGCGCGCGTCGGAATACAGATCGCCGAACCTACCGAAAACTGGCTGCGGCTGTTTGTGTCGTGGGTTGCCGACGAGCAACCGGTGACCAGCGATCCTGATGCTCCTCCCACCGAGCAAGCTTAAACAAATCACAGAAACTGGAGTTGTAAATGCCGGAAACTTACGAGACCTTGTTGCTCGAAAGACGCGGACGCGTCGCTATCATCACTATCAATCGTCCTGACAAACGAAACGCACTCAACATCAAAACACGCGAAGAAGGCGCTGCGCTGCTCGAGGAACTGCGCGGCGACAACTCGGTTGGCGTGGTTGTGTTCACCGGCGCCGGCGACAAGGCTTTTATTGCGGGCGCCGATATTGCGGAGTTTGCCGGGCGCACTTCGATCACGCAACGCGACGTGATGATGGGGCGCTCGTTGTTTACCGCGATCGACAGTTTTCCGAAGCCGGTGATTGCGATGATCAATGGTTACTGTCTCGGTGGTGGTTGCGAGCTCGCGTTGGCGTGCGACATTCGCGTCGCGAGTGAGACGGCGTCGTTTGGTCAGCCTGAGATCAATCTCGGGATCATTCCGGGTGGTGGTGGTACGCAGCGACTGACGCGTCTGGTTGGTGAGGGAAAGGCGATGGAAATGATCCTCACCGGCGAGATCCTGGACGCCAGCACAGCGTTCTCTATTGGACTCGTGAATCACGTTGTGCCGGCAGGGGAGCTCGAAGCGAAGACGATGGACATCGCTAATCGTATCGCCGACAAGAGCCCGATCGCGTTGCAACTTGCGAAAGAAGCTGTGAAGCTGGCGTCGCGCTCCAATCTCGACGAGGGCTTGCGACGTGAAGTCGATCTCTTTGCGCTCTGCTTCTCGACGGAAGACAAGAACGAAGGCGTAAGCGCATTTCTCGAAAAGCGCAAACCCGCATTCAAAGGGAAATAGGTCTTATCGGTGTAACTGTAGGGGCGGCACTCCGTGGCCGCCCGTCTT
>DATENQ010000411.1:0-14819 GCA_035275005.1 Pyrinomonadaceae bacterium
CGCTGTAACGACCAATCGTTTCGTTGGATAGACATAAACCCTCCATCCACAGATTACGCCGATTTCGTTTTACAGAAATCGATCACTACATTTGTGAACGCCTCCGGATACTCTTCATGCGGGAGGTGACCGCATTCCAAAAAAATTATCAAACGCGATCCGGGAATCTCTGCGTGGAGACGCTCGCCGTCGGCAAGTGGGATCTCCTGATCGTTTTCACCCCAGAGCAGGAGCGTGGGCTGCGTGATTAGATGCGCGTCTCTCGAGATCCGTTCAGCATTCCAACCCCGAACGGTGCGTATGATCGCGCGCTGCGTGCCCGCGGCGCGCAACGGTAAGTGACGCGCATCGACTCTTCGTTCATCCAGGACCCACTCATGTCGATCGTAAACTCGCTTCATGCGTCGTCGCAGCAGTCGACGCGAGCCGATCAAAAGCGGTGAAACAACGTCCCCAAAAAGCGGCGAGCCAAACAGACGCATCAGCGTGAAAGCGAGCGGCCGGTTGTTATTGACCGTTCCGACCAGGATCAACTTCTCAACTCGATCCGGATAATCGAGCGCGCACGTTGCAGCCACTGCGCCGCCGTACGAGCTGCCTACAAAGATCGCGCGCGGAATGCTGAGCGCATCGAGCAAACGCGTTAACAGCTTCGCCTGGCCGTCAATCGTGTACTCGAATTTGCGTGGCTTGGCCGAGTAACCATAGCCCAACAGGTCCGACGCGATTACGCGGTAGCCTGCTTCCGCGAGTTTCAGAAATACCTTGCTCCATACCAGCGTCGACGAAGCAAAACCGTGAATCAACACGAGCGCGGGCGCGTGCTTGTCGCCCGCTTCCTGGTAGTGAACTCTAACTCCGTCGACATCGACGAAGCGGGAGCATTCGCTATGAAAAACAACGTCGCGACACTTGTTCCAATCAGCATCACGCGGCCGGAGAAGCAATTTACCCGCGACAGCAAGTGTTGCAGCCCCCGCGATCCAGTATCGTTTCTTCATATGTTTTAGCCGCAGATTTACGCAGACAAACGCAGATTAGAAGATCTGCGTTCATCTGCGTCAATCTGCGGCTAATATCTTTCTAACGCGATAACAACGTACCGACGTACGTCAGCAACTCATTCGCACAAACCGGACAGTACCCGTGCTCTTTCACTAACCGATCGACGACTTCGTTGATCCGTCGCAGTTGATCCGGATCGGGAGTCTTAGTCGAAGTGGTTATCTTCACGACGTCTTTCAAGTCGGCAAAGATCTTCTTCTCGATCGCTTCTTTCAGACGCTCGTGTGAGTTGTACTCAAACGGCTTGCCCTTGCGAGCGTAAGACGAGATGCGAATCAGGATCTCCTGCCGGAAAGTATTCTTGGCATTCTCCGAAATCCCGATCTGCTCCTCGATCGAGCGCATCAACTGTTCGTCCGGATCCATCTCCTCTTCGGTGATCGGATCCTTGATCCGCTCCTTGTTGCAGAAAGCTTCGACGTTGTCGAGATAGTTGTTGCACATCGTGCGCGCCATCTCTTCAAACGAATAGACGAAAGCTCTTTGCACTTCGATCTTCGCGAGCTCGTCGTACTCCTTCCGCGCGAGCGAAATCATGTTCAAATAACGCTCACGCTGCTCGCTGCTGATGCCTGTGTGTTGTTCGAAGCCGTCTTTGATTGCCCGCAGCGAATCAATCGGATTGATGCATGTGACGCCGTCGCGCACGAGGGCACTCGAGAGTCGATTGATGATGTAACGCGGCGAGATCCCGTCCATTCCTTCACGCACGGTCTCTTCTTTCAACTCGCGCACGTCTTTCGACTTGTAACCCTCGACGTCCTCGCCGTCGTAGAGTTTCATCTTCTTCACGATGTCGACGTTCTGTCGCTTGGGCTCTTCGAGACGCGTCATCACCGCAAACATCGCCGCCACTCTCAACGTGTTCGGCGCCAGGTGGACGTTGCGCAGCACTTCAGACTGGTGCAGGAGCTTGTCGTAAATCCTTTCCTCCTGCGACACGCGCAGGTTGTAAGGCACTCTCACCAGGATGATGCGATCCTGCAACGCTTCGGATTTGCGATTGCCGGCAAACGCGATGTACTCGTTTTCGTTTGAGTGCGAAAGGATCACTTCGTCGGCGTAGATCATCGCGAAGCGGCCGGTCTTGATGCTCTGTTCCTGTGAAAGCGTCAGCAGGCTGTAGAGAAACTTCTCGTCGACCTTCAACATTTCGACGAATTCCATCAAGCCGCGATTCGCGATGTTCAACTCGCCGTCGAAACGATAAGCACGTGGATCCGATTCGACACCGACTTCGCCAATCGTCGAGAGATCGATCGACCCGGTGAGCTCAGTGATGTCCTGCGACTTCGGATCGCTGGGCGAGAAAGTGCCAATGCCGACGCGTTCTTTTTCAGAGAATGCCACGCGATGCACTTTTACATCCTCGTGACGGCCGCCGTAAGTTTTATCCAGCGCATAACGACACTGCGGGCAGAGATCACCTTCGATATAGATGCCGTAATGTTTTTCAACTTCCGCGCGCAGTTGGTGCGGAATGAGATGCAGCGGTTCCTCGTGCATCGGACAATCTTTGATCGCGTAAACTGCGCCCGCGTCAATCTTCGTCCAATCTTCGAGCCCGCGCTTGAGCATGTTGACAATCGTCGACTTGCCCCCGCCCACAGGTCCCATCAGCAACAGGATGCGCTTGCGCACTTCCAGACGCTGTGCGGCCGATTTGAAGTACTCGACAATTTTGGCTATGGGTTCTTCGATGCCAAAGAGTTCGTGGGCAAAGAAGTTGTAGGAGAGGATCTCGTGTTGAGTGCCCTCGTTGAGCCGCTCGATGCCCGCGGCATGAACCATGTCGTTGATGCGAGCGTGTGAAAGTTGGGCAATACGTGGATTCTGGGCGACTAACTCGAAGTAGTCTCGAAACGATCCTTCCCAACGCAGCGCCTCGTGCTCACGGCGCAGATCTTCCAAACGTTCGCTGATATTAAACTGTTTGTTGCCATCCTGCTCTTGCATAGCCTGAAACCTCTTCGGCTTTCGCGCATTGGACAGCGTGTGGGGCGAGGCCACGCTATTTCTTACACCGCTGCGTGCTCGGGTTACAGCAGCTCTGTTTTGATTTCGTGTTTCGTGATACGCCTCACGCGCGCGTAAGCGTGAGCTACGTCCTCGAAACATCACTTCTCAATGATCGATGTCAACGGAAGTCCGGAGGGAAACCACTCAATGGAAGCGAACTGCACGCGCGCTTCCTTGGAGGCAAGTATAGCACAGACGTAAAGCACCTAAGTCAATGCTTATTTTGCAAATCTTTGTCCCCCGCAAACACAACGCGCGGGTGCAAGGTCTTCGCGTTCGCGTCGTACTGCCCCACCGCAATCAGTTGCTCTCCGGCGTCGCACATCTTAACGTTCTCTCCGTCGGCCCAATCAGCTTCAGCTACGGTTACGTCTCTTCCGTGATTGGCCCGGCTCACGTCTTCGGCGTTTAGATGCACAAAAGGCAGCCGTGAGAGCGCTGCGTTCAGCGGGAGGACGACGCTGCCCAGCGACTCTTCAACAAAATGGAGCTTCAACTGATCGAGGGTAATCGCCTGGGTGATCTGAAGATCGCCGACGCGCGTTCGTCTGAGCTCGGCTAAGTGAGCGCCAACGTACAGGCGTTTGCCGAAGTCTTCGGCGAGTGTTCTGACGTATGTGCCAGATGAACAAGACACGCGCGCGTGGAAATCGAAAGTGCCGTCGAGGTTGTCTTTGATCAGTTGGCCCGTAGGCTTGGTGGCGGCGAAGTCGTAGATACAAACGTGTGCCGGCTTTCGTTCGATGCTCTCACCGCGGCGCGCAAGTTCGTAGAGTTTCCTGCCCTCAACTTTCTTTGCCGAATACATTGGCGGCACCTGGTCTATGTCGCCACGCAGACTCTGAAGTGCTGCTTCGATTTCTTCTTCAGTGAACTTAGCGGGCTTTGCTGGTGGTCCAGGGATCGGAGTGCCGGTTCGATCCCCGGTGTCGGTTGCGTAGCCGAGACGAATGATTGCGTCGTATTCCTTATCAAGACCGCTCAGGAATTGCGCGAGCCGCGTCGCCTTGCCGAGGAGAATCACGAGCACGCCGGTCGCGAATGGATCGAGTGTCCCGGTGTGCCCTACGCGACGCTCGTGAAGAATATGACGCGTGCGCGCGACAACGTCGTGCGAAGTGATGCCCGAAGGCTTATCAATTATTAAAACGCCATCCATGCAATCATTTTCTCGCGCAAAGGCGCAAAGGCGCAAAGAAAGACGCAAAGGTTTATTTTCTTTGCGTATCCTTTTGCGCCTTTGCGCCTTTGCGCCTTTGCGCCTTTGCGCGAGAAAATGCCTCATGCCTTTAACAGCCGACGAACTCCGACGTCGAACTTTTGAGCGCGCCATCAAGCTTCTTGCCGCAAAGCCACGTTCCGTCGCGGAGTTGCGCGAACGCCTTCTGCGCGGAAAAAACACAAACGAAGCGATAGTGGAGACCGTAATCGCCCGGCTGCGGGAGTATGGATATCTAAATGACGAGCGCTTTGCTTTCAGTTACGCCTCGTACAAAGTGAAGCAGAAGCCGGTGGGACGACGACGCCTGGAGCGCGACCTCAAGTTCAAGAAAGTCGACAGCGGCGTTGCGAATGAGGCGCTGGAGATGGTCTACGCCGAGACTTCCGAAGAACAGTTAATCGACCAGGCCATCGCGAAACGCCTGCGCATCCGCGGCAAGCCGAAGAACCGCCTCGAAGCCAAAAGCCTGTTCGATCACCTGCTGCGGCAGGGCTTCGCGTTTGAGCTTGTCAGTGAAAAAGTGCGGGCTTTAGCCACCGATTACGCGGATGAAGACTGATTTGTTACACTCGAATCGATGATGACTGGTGACGAAATCCGCGAAGCTTTTTTGAAGTATTTTGAGGAGCACGGGCACACGCCTGTGCGCTCATCGCCCCTCCTGCCTGCCAACGATCCGACGTTGCTCTTCACGAACGCGGGCATGAATCAGTTTAAGGACGTCTTTCTCGGAGCGGAAAAGCGCGAGTACGTGCGGGCCGCCTCTTCGCAGAAGTGCATACGCGCCGGCGGCAAGCACAACGACCTCGACGAAGTCGGCAAAACAGCCCGGCATCACACGTTCTTCGAGATGCTCGGAAACTTTTCCTTCGGCGACTATTTCAAAGAAGACGCGATCAAGTATGCGTGGGAGCTGCTGGTTGACGTTCTGGGACTCGATCCGGCGCGCCTATGGTTCACCGTTTACGAGGGCGATGCGGAAGTTCCGCCTGACGAAGATGCTGAACGTTTTTGGGAACAGGTGGGCGCGCCGCGCGAACGGATCCTGCGCTTCGGTCGCAAAGATAATTTCTGGCAGATGGGTGAGACCGGGCCATGTGGACCATGTAGCGAGGTCCATTACTACATGGGCGACAGCGCGAACGATCCGGAGAATTCCGCTGCGAATGTGAATGGACCGGGCGACACGATCATGGAGATCTGGAACCTCGTGTTCATGCAGTTCGAGCGCAGTGAACTTGAACCGGGCAAGTACAAGCTCGATCCGCTGCCGGCGCCGTCGGTCGATACGGGCGCAGGACTCGAACGTCTCGCAGTTGTTCTGCAAGGCGTGAAGTCAAACTACGACACGGATCTGATTCGTCCGATCATCAACCACACCGCCAAACTCGCCGATCGCAACTACGAGCCGGAAACGCAGGAAGGATTTGCGATGCGCGTGATTGCAGACCACGCGCGTGCTACGGCTTTCGCGATTGCCGACGGCATTCTGCCCGGCAACGAAGGCCGCAACTACGTACTGCGAAAGATCATGCGACGCGCGATCTACCAGGGCGTTCACACGCTCGGCTTTGAAGGTCCATTCTTCAACCAAGTGGCGAGCTTCGTCGTCGATCAGATGAAGGAGACGTATCCGGAGCTGGAGCAACATCGCGAGTTCGTCGAGAAGATGGTGCGGTTGGAGGAAGAGCGTTTTCGTTCGACGTTGACGGTCGGGTTGAACAAGTTAGATGAGGTGTTCGCTGCGACAAAAGGTGCAATGCCTGAGTATAAGACGCTGGCGCGGCTCTACGACACGTTTGGTACACCGCGCGATCTGATACGTGTGGGTCTGGAAGAACGCGGTTTTGCCATCGAAGAAGATGAGTTCAACAGTGCTTTCGATACGGCGCTTCAGGAGCTTCAGCAGACCGTTGCGGCAGATAAAGGTGATGCGAAAGCCAAGACCAATCCGGTCTACGCAGCGTTGGCGGGGCGGTTGGACAGATCGGTGTTCAAGGGTTACGAGACGACGCGAGTCGATGATGCAAAGGTCGTCGCGGTTATCAAAGGCAATGAAGTCGACTCGTTGAGTGAAAGCGAAGAGGGGGAGATCGTGCTCGATCATACGCCGTTCTACGCGGAGAGCGGCGGACAGGTTGGAGACCTTGGGCTACTGATTAATCCATACGGCGCACTGGCGAATGTTCTTGATACCTACTCACCGGCGCAAGGTTTGACTGTTCATAAGGTCAAAGTCGACAAAGGCACATTCAAAGTGGGCGACACAGTTTCCGCCGAAGTTGACGTTGAAAAGCGAGATGCAACGCGGCGCAATCACACCGCAACACACTTGATGCACGCCGCGTTGCGTGAAGTTCTCGGAACGCACGTGAAGCAAGCAGGCTCTGTTGTGGCGCCAACCTATCTACGCTTTGACTTTACGCACTATCAGCCTTTGACAGCCACGGAGAAGGAAGAGATCGAACGCCTCGTCAACTATCACATCCTGCGCAACGAGCCGGTGCAAACCGACGAAATGGCGATCGAAGAAGCAATGCGCTCGGGAGCGATGGCGTTGTTTGGCGAGAAGTACGGAGAGAAGGTGCGCGTGCTTTCGATCAACGGTCTCGAAGGTATTTTTTCGAAAGAGCTCTGCGGTGGCACTCACGTGCGCGCAACCGGCGATATCGGACTGTTTAAGATCACGAGCGACGAATCGATCGCGTCCGGCGTGCGACGCATCCGCGCCATCACCGGCATGGATGCTTACGAACGTTTCCGCGAAGCTGAGGTTCTCGTCGATGGACTCAGCAGTGGACTTAGAACTTCGCGCAACGATTTGCAGGGCACTGTTTCCCGTCTTCAGGATGAACTGAAGAAAGCGAGACGTGAAGCAGACGACTTGCGCCTGAAGCTTGCGACCGGCTCCGGTGGAGCTTCCGCAAACGGCGACGAATCACGTGAGGTAGCAGGCATCAAGGTCTTGGCGCGTGAAGCGAGTGGCCTCGACTCCGCGGCCATGCGACAACTCTCCGATACGCTGCTCGCGCGGATCAAATCGGGCGTGGTTGTGCTCGGTCGCAGTAGCGACGGAAAAGTCTCGCTCATCGTCCGCACGTCCGCGGATCTCACCGGCAAGGTCCCGGCGGGCCAGGTGATCAAAGAATTAGCGCCAATCATCGGCGGCCGCGGCGGCGGCAAAGCCGACATGGCCGAAGGCGGCGGCAACCAACCCGAGAACCTTTCCGCAGCACTCCAAAAGAGCTACGAAGTCGTAGAGCGATTACTTAGTTAACCGCAGATGACGCGGATACGCAGATTTCTAATGCTTATCTGCGTCATCCGCGTTCATCAGCGGCTAAATCACATCGTTTTCTGTTTCTCAGTCAGAGCGATGTTCATCTTCTGCAGCGTGACCTTGTTGAGCGTGCCGGTCACCTTTAGCCCTTCCGCCTGTTGAAACTTGCGCAATCCCTCGCGCGTCGGATCGTCAAGCTTGCCGAGTTGTCCGCCTGCGTAAAAACCGCGGTCTTTGAGAATGGCCTGGGCCTGGTTGATCTGTTCCTTAGTGGCGCGAAAGATTGGCCCGCGTTTCGTGGCCGATTTCGTGCCGGTTGTGGTTGAGGTTGAGTTCTGGGCCATCACTCCGGTGTTGAGGACACAGAGCAGTAGCAGAGTAAGCGTAAGGATATTCTTCTTCATGTTTTTCGTCCTTTTGTGAGGCGCGCAGAAGCGCGCGGGTTAATGGGCGCCGCTATCTTACAATACCTGTCAAGAGGCCAAACTTGTTGGCAATCGTTTAACCTTCGTGGTAATATCTTCAAGCCTCGCGGTTCCTGCCCCAAAGAGACGAAATGCGAAAATCAATTCTTTTTCTGGCCCTTTTTGCTGCAACAACGTGGACTGCCCGCGCGCAGACGCCTTCCAGCTACCAGATCGATAACTTCGACCTCCCCAACGCCGTCCAAATCCATACCCCAAAAGTCGAACCACCGAGGAAACCCCTTCCAGGCAAACGCCTCGTCCAACTGACGAGCATGTCCATCAATCCCTCACTCGGCGGCTTCACCACCGGTAATGCCGATGTCGACAACTTCATCGTCGAATCCGGCCGGCGCAACTCAGTCGACCCGCTGCTGCTCTACTCAATCATGCACCAGGAATCGAGCTTCAAACCCCGTGCAATGTCCTACAAAGGCGCACGCGGGCTCATGCAGCTCATGCCTCCCACCGCCAGCCGCTTCGGCGTCACAAACATCTGGGACCCGAAGCAAAACATCGAAGGCGGCGCCCGCTACATTCGGTTCCTGCTCGACCTGTTTTCGGGCGATGTGCGCCTCGCGCTGGCCGGTTACAACGCCGGCGAGGGCGCAGTGATGAAGTATGGGTACCAGGTCCCACCGTACAGCGAGACACGCGAATACGTGCGCCGCATCGGCGCCCGCTACAACATGATTCGCGACCCTAACGCCGTCGCACAAGCTCCGAGTGGACTCGCCCAACAAAAAGATCCCACACCGTTAAACGTCTACGAGCCGAGCGTCTTTATGACGAGGCTTCCCGACGGCCGCCTCCAGCTAGTCAGTCAATAGAACAAATCTGTATCAATCCACGTTGATCTGTGGCAGCATGATTAACGCAAAAGAGGA
The DNA here is from genome assembly GCA_035275005.1 of Pyrinomonadaceae bacterium. Classification (GTDB taxonomy): domain Bacteria; phylum Acidobacteriota; class Blastocatellia; order Pyrinomonadales; family Pyrinomonadaceae; genus PSRF01. Next base: position 8,938 of record DATENQ010000411.1, read on the forward strand.
TCTGAAAAGGATGACGTGTTCCAGTTGCGGAGCATACATGGCTCCGAGTGTTCGTTTTTGTTCGAATTGCGGATCGCCGGCAGCCGACCCGGAAATCACCAGGCTCGCGCGTTTGCAATCGCGGGCGCTGGAATATGGCAGCGATCAGGACCTCGAGCACACCGTCTTCATCGTCCGTCCCACAATGCTCTTCATCAAGGCGGGTTACGCTCTAGCTGTCGTGGCTGGCATCGCACTGGTGTTCCTGCTGGCGTCGCTGGGCGTTTCAGCGTCAATCTCGATTCCACTCGCGCTCGCACTGCTGCTGATCCCGGCTTACTACCACATAAGGCGCAACATGGTTCGCTACACAGTTACCGACTCCAAACTCCAAATAGATACCGGACTGATCGCTCGCACCACTAAAAACATACCGCTGAGCAAGGTTCAGGACGTGACCGTCTCCGCCAGCATTCCTCAGCGCCTGATGGGATTTGGCGACATCATCATCGACAACGCCAGTGAGATTGGCGGCTCGATCGTCATGCACAACATCAGCAGTCCCCGCCATTACGCCGACCTTCTTTTGCGTGAATTAAGACGCTGGCATTAAACTGACAACGTGCTGCCCAATCGGTTTCGGGAACATCAAACCCCGAGCGGTTTCTAAATAGTTGTAGTGGCATCACGAGGAGTCGTATTGCGTCAATCTAAAGTGTATCTCTTACTGATATTCCTGCTTCTCTGTGGCGACTTACCGGCCTGGGCGTTACCCGTTAAAGAGGTCCCACCGTCGCTGCAAGACGAGGGATTTTTGGCGAGTGTATCGCCGATTGAGTCTCATCAGATGCAATGCGTCGCAGGGACAAACAATGGACGTGTGCTGGTTGAAACTGTGAACTTCCGGCAGGACTCGGAAGCCTATGAACTACTGAGTCAGGTCGCGGCTGCGGCGCGAGCGAAACATCCTGACGTTCAAATACAACCGGGCTACGGTACAGCGGGGTTTGCCACCGAAGATGAGATCTCGTTGTTCAAGGGCACTCATTTTGTGAGAGCACGGGCTTTGAAGGGCGCTAATGCCGACAATGTAAGATCCTGTGCTCAGATCTCCAGCGATCCGCTTGATAAAGGCGAGGGAGATATCCCCGCTTTACTGAAACACCTTCCCAACCCGGACGAAGCTCAAAAGACCGCGGTGTTTCTAAACAGTTTTACCGACCTCAACAAGCTCGGGCTCCAGCAAGGTGTGCTTACCGCTATCGACTCGGGTGGTAACGCGGATGCTGCCCTGGCGTCCTATGGTCCAAGTAAAGTCCTGATCGTCGAGTTCAATACACCGCAACTCGCGTCGGACAACGACCGCAAGATAATTTCCCGCATCCAGGAGCTTTGGAAGTTGGGGCAGACGGCGCCGGCTGCGTACCGTCGCGTCGGAAACTATTCAGTGTTCGTGTTTGACGCGCCCGACGAAAAGACGGCCAAACTGCTCCTCGATCAAGTCAAATACGAGCAGGTAGTGCAGTGGCTGGGCGAGAACCCAAACATCCTCAAGGAAGCCGAGAAGCGTTACATCAACACCACGCTCGGCGTTCTCGTAGCGGTCCTGAAAGCTTCAGGCTACGCGATAGTCGCGTGTTTCGGTCTGGGTGGGCTGTTTGGCGGTCTGCTCTTCACTTACAGGCGCTCAAGACAAAAAGCCGAGACGGCCTATTCCGATGCGGGCGGGATGCTCCGTCTCAATCTCGACGAGCTCACTCCTGAAACCGACCCCGGTCGTCTCCTGCGCGAACGAAATTAAAAGATTTTAGCCGCAGATTTTCGCGTATGAACGCTGATCAGATTTGCGTTCATCTGCGGAAATCTGCGGCTAAAATCTGATCGGACCAAAAAAATTGCGGGCTGCTGATCTTTTCTGGGAGGCTCCCCCAAGCCCCGTCAGAACGTCAATCAGCAGCTCCGCTATTACTGCCCTTCAACTGCGTCACAAGCGTCACTCCGTTCCCCCAAAAGAGTCAAACGCTTGCTTTTAAATTCTGTGAGAGGATGCCTCCCCCAAAGCCTCCACTCACCGCAGTTTCAGAGCCTGACCCGATTTACCCTTATCTACCCTTCTTGTTCTGAGCATCTCTTTGGCAACGTCCGTGCCAACATTCGTCATGGTCCAATCAAAAAGGCAGACTGGCGTTTTTACTGAGGTTTCGTAACTTAAGCGCCTAAACGTTTTGTACGGCACGAAACATACGGCGATCATGGCTGTACACGTTTGGTACAACTGCCGCTGTACGATTGAACTAAAATCGCTCGCTCACTTAAGGCAGCGCTTCAACAAACTGATCGACCTCTGTGGTGGTGTTGTAAAAATGTGGGGCGATTCGGAGGCGATCACCGCGAGGCGCGGTGACGATGTTCCTGGTCATGAGATGGTGATACAACGACATGTCAGACAAACCATCGAGATGCCGAATACAAACAATATGCGACTTCTCACCGGGCACCCGAGAACTTACTACCTCGTATTTCTTGCCTCTCAGGCGTTCGCACAAATAATCCGTCAGCTCTTCCAGGTAGCGGGCGATGTTCTGCACGCCAGAACGGCTTAGAAGCTCCAAACTCGCGTTAAAACCATGCACCAGTGCCATCGGTCCCGTTCCGGTCTCCCAGGCGAGTGTGCCGCGATTCCAGCTCTGTTCGTAATTGAAGTAATCCTCGGGGTTTGGAACGCTGATCCAGCCAACGAGCGTCGGCTGAATACGATCGCGGGCGCGATCCGACAGGTACAGGTAGCCCACGCCCTCCGGCGCCAGCAGCCACTTATGACTCGCGCCCGCGGCGACGTCGATCAACTCCGCTTCAACATCCGTGGGCACGACGCCAAGTGCCTGGATTGCGTCCACTACGAATAGAGCGTCGTGGCGGCGTGCGGCGCGTCCGAGGCGTTCGAGATCCATTCGAAATCCGGACGCGTACTGCACTTGACTGATTGCAACCACGCGCGTCTTGTGGTCGATCAGGCTTTCCAGTTCCGACACATCGATGCGACCTTCGCGTTCCTCGCACATGCGCAGTTCAACACCGAACGCGTCGCGCACGCGAAGCCACGGATAGATATTCGACGGAAACTCGCGGCTGAACGTGACGATGTTATCGCCCGGCTTCCACCCAATGCCGTTGGCGACAGTCGAGAGACTATCGGACGTGTTGCGCATGAAAGCGACCTGCTCGGGCCGGGCGCCGAGAAGTTTAGCCAGAAGTTCTCGTGCATTCTCTTTAACCGCTAGCCAGCTACGGAAATTTGCGGAGCCGTTCTCGTGGACGTCCCGGAGTTGCGCCTCAACCGCGCGGATCGTCGTAATCGGTGGTGGCGAGATCGCTGCGTGGTTGAAGTAGATCGCTCGCTGCGTAATGGGAAATAGTGCTCGTAACTCGGGAGTCATTTGTGTTTCCAGAATATTTCACGCAAGGCGCAAAGAAGCAAAGAAGTATTACAAGACCTACTTTGCAGTCTTTGCGCCTTTGCGTGAAACCTTACGGTGCATATGGGCGGCCGTAGAATTCTTGGTAGAGCCAGCCGAGTACGCGCGCTTCGGCAGTGCATAGCGTCTCGATCCAGCAATTGATTAGGAACTCTGAGCGGCCACGTTGGAATGGAATCTTCTCAGCCTGCTCGACGATCGATCCGCCGCCCTTCAAATCGAGTTTGTAAGCTTCGGCCGTGGATTCGTTTGCCTTCGACGCCGCGTCGAGCGCGCCGAGTAGTTGCCCAATCCACGCGTGCAGGTTGCGCTCGGTTGAGTTGTCGGCGAGCGCCTGGATGATCCCGATCGCAAGGCGGTCTTCCGCCCGTTGGAAGATAAATACGTCTTCACCCTGCGCCTGGCTCTGTTGCTGTTTCCACTGAAAGACTTCTTCGACTGAACGATGTCGAATGATCGCGACGCGCTGATCGTAATTGAGAAACCACTCAATCACGTCAGGAACTGAGTCAACATCAACCTGCCCGGTTGCGTCTCTTTGCAGTGGCGGCAGGTTTACTTCGCTGCTATTCATACGGCGCTACTCATACAGCTTTGTGCAACGTAAACGACGCGCTGATTTCACCCACGACATTTCCAGAGCGATTCCGCACCGGAAAGAATGCATACTTCGAAACGGCCTCGAGCGACTCGTCGCGCAACACGCCGAGTTGACGCAACGATTCGATCACGACGGTCGGTCGCGCGCGTTTGTCGTCACCGTCTTCGATCTTTAGCGCAAGGCCCAAACCTCTCGGCCACTCATCACACGGTCCGATGCCTGCCGTGTAAACTCCTTCCGCTCCGACCTTCGAGATCAATTGTCCTGGCGCGGCTCGCATCAGTTCGGTGTCGAGCCGATCAGAGGTTCCTCCAATCAGTTCCGGATGAGCACTCATCACTCTGACGATACGTTCGCATGCGTCGCGCGTCGTTTGGTCCAGGTCTGCCGGAGGCGAAACCAATCTCGCATACGCAAGCGCCATCGCCTTCACAGTGATGCCAAAGATGGGAGCACCACAGCCATCGACGCCCACGACCATATCAGTCACTGCTATGTCCGAGAATTTAGCCAACTCGTCGGCAATGGCCTTCTGCACCGGATTTTCCGGGCTGACGTAATTGTCTATTCGAGCGCCCAGATGGACCGCAACCGCGAGCATTCCCGCGTGTTTGCCGGAACAGTTGTTGTGCAGGACATTTGGCTCTTCGCCGCGTGAGCGCAGTTCAAGAGCGGCTTCAGCGCCGTACGGCTCGTGCGCGCCGCACTTCAGCGCTTCGGGACCAAGGCCAATCTTGCGCAACATCGATGCCGCAAGCTCAGTGTGAATCGGTTCCCCGTTGTGCGAGCCACAGGCGAGCGCCACTTCAGGATCCGTGAAGCCGAAGCGTTCCGCGGCTCCGGTAACGAGGAGCGGCATCGCCTGAAACGGTTTTGCTGATGATCTAAGAAAGGTAACGGTTGGAGGAAAACCGAGCGAGGCCACGATTGTTCCGTCCGGCTCGACAGCAACAATGTGGCCGCGGTGACGCGATTCGGTTATCGATCCTCGTTTGACTTCGACGAGTGGTTCCGCGATTGGGATCTGTGACATGTGAGGCTGGATCTTAACACGGCTCGACAGGGTGCGCTTAATGCGTACCTTTGTAGGGGCGGCACTCCGTGGCCGCCGGTCGCGCGCTTTAATAAGAACGGGCGGCCACAGAGTGCCGCCCCTACAATACGTCCTGGGATTTAATTATTAGTTAGCGCGTCTTCTGCCGCCGAGACTCAACACAGTTAGCTTGACTGTGCGCCGACCGAAACGCATCGCTTCGCGCGACGTCGGCGTCCAGATGTCTATCCGTCGTCCGCGCACCAAAGTGCCGGTGTCGGCCACCAGATACTCGCCACTATAAGCACCCGCTTGAAGTCGAACGCGTGAGCCTAATGGCAAGTGCCGCGGATCGGCTGCAATCAATCCTTTGGCAACCGGTCGTCCACTCGCGGTACGCCCGCGCAAACTATACGCAGTTGCGACATAGTTCGTCGGAGGCACAACGTACGCCTCCGCGGCGGCGATCTTTTCACCTATGTTGCCTTCGGAAGAAGATTCGAGCGCAACCGGAGTTTCAGACTCTCCGATCGTCTGTGTTGGTTTGGTTGTTTGTTGTCGGGATTGAGAAGAAAGAGTTTCCGCCGATGAAGTTCCGGCAGAAAAGATCAAAGAGCTACTCAGAAGTGCGACACCAATAAGCGCACTTCCGCTAAAGATAGAATAAGCTTTCAATTCGGGTCTCCTGTCCGATGTTGTTGCTTACTCTTCAGCGTCCTGCGCGAGTCCGTTCTTTCCTATGACTCGTCCCCTGGCTCTAGGAGTCTGATTCAAAGTCAGCCGAGGTTGGGGG
>DATENQ010000412.1:0-8031 GCA_035275005.1 Pyrinomonadaceae bacterium
CAAGCGGAGCAAACCCCTGGCTAGCGGAGTTTCCTGGCTCCGAGATCCTTCAGTGCTTCCAATATCCTGTGATTTGAAGAAATGTTTAATGCGTGAGGAAATTCAAGAAAGGTTCTCACGCAAAGACGCAAAGAGCGCAAAGGGATGACTTAGAAACGCGGCAGCGCTTTGCACCTTTGCGTGAGAGATGTTCTGCGAATTACGTCGGCAGCGTCAGCGCGCGCTTGGCGAGGAATTGTTTGCGGCGACGTACCTGGTACCATTTCGGCTGCGCCTTAACCGCTTCATCGATGATTTCCCGTATCCGCGGAATACTCTCCAGCGCGGCCGCATAACCGATCTCCATCAACTCTTCAGCTCTACCCATTTCGTCCCAGCGGATGTGCCCCACCTTCGGACTAATCACCAGGTCAGACATCTGAAGCTGATACGACGAAGCAGTCTTCTGCACCAACAGTATCGACTGCAACAACACTCCAACCACCGAACTCGTCGGTCCAAGAAACTTCGCACCCTCGCGGTTCACATCGACAGCAATCACGATGTCAGCGCCCAGCGAACGCGTCACGGACACCGGCACAACCGCTACCAAACCACCGTCGACCAGTTGCCGCCCTTTTTCATCCGTCACGGGCACGTACCACCCGGGAATCGCACAGCTCGCGCGAATCGCAAACGGCACGTCACCCTCATCGCGCATGATCACCGCGGCACCAGTTTTGAGCTCGGTCGCAACGGCCGCAAACGGCATCTTCAACTCTTCGAATTTTGTGACCGACATACGCGCCCGCAAGTATTGCTCGAGCCGTTCATTACTCTGCACTCCCAGCCGCGACATCGTAACGCGCCCAACATCACGCCAGCGCAGCGTCCGCCCAAACTCCGCAATCTGATCGATTGACATTCCCGACGCGAAAGCTCCACCAACAATCGAGCCCGCCGAAGTTCCCGCAACACAATCGATGCGAATGTTGTTTTCCAACAACGCGCGCAACACACCCACATGCGCCATGCCGCGCGCCGCACCGCCTGATAGCGCGAGTCCAACAGTCGGGTATGCTGAGTCTCTAGACGGCATTCAGAACTACAATCTCCGCACGCTCACGAGCTGTATCAAGAAACGCGTCCATCTCCGATTCTATCTTTGCCTCCATCAGCGACTTCTCGATCTCACCTCGCACTTGTTCGAGTGGCTGGACGATCCTTCCCGGAAAACGCGCCCTGAGTCCCGGCGCATAAACGTCCCGGTAATAGTCGGCAACCTCGTTCTGACTGATAACTACGAAATTTCGGAAGCGAAAGTCCAGATATTTTTCCATCTTGAGACGCTGCTCGACGATTTCGTTCAACTTCTCGCTGGTTAAACCGACACGCTGAAGGCGTTGCTGAAACTCGAGCGGCGACGCAAACTGGCGCGCTAATTCGTCACGCGCATCGCTCACTTCCTTTTGGCTTGGAACGATGGTTGGGATCTTTTCCGCTTCCTGAAGAATGAGACGCTGGTCGATCAACAAGCGCAGGGCGCGATTGAGGTCTTGCGAGTTAGGATTGTCGAGCACGGTATTTGGCTGCAAGGACAGTTGCCACATGAGATCAGAATACGTGATCAGATCGGTCCTGACTCCGGCGTTTACGGTGGCGACCATCTTGTCGACGACTTGCTGCGCGGAACAAGGTGGGACAATGCATAAGAACGTAACGGTAAGAAGAATGAAAAAGAATTTCTCGCGCAAAGGCGCAAAGGCGCAAAGGAAAGCTCGCAAAGCTAATTTGATGATCCCTTTCATATCACTCCTTAGAACGTCTGCGTAATCCGGAAATGCAGATTGCCGCGGTGCAGCCGGAAGACCGCCGGCGTGCCGTCGAAATCTACTCCGTTCGGCCCACGCTGCGGAACCAAAAACTCCGTCGGGTTCAACAGGAACCCATAGTCAACCGCGAGCGCGCCACCAAACGGAGTCTGCAAGCGGAATCCCAGGCCTACCGTGTTGGTCCAATGCGCGCGCAGATTAGTCGCCGTGATCGTCGCTAGAATGTTTCCCGGCGGAACCTGCGTAGGATCGTCTTTTCCAAACAAATCGCCAACGCGCCTGAAGACGTTGCCGCCGTCGTAAAAAGGTACTACCTGCACAGATCTCGTAACCGGAACTCGCGCCTCGAGATTCACCACTGCGAGCGCATTCCCGCCCACAGGCACCGTGAACGGATTGAGAAACACGATGTTCTTATCCGAGTCGCGAAAAGGCCCTAAAGGAATCACGACCTCTCGCGGACCGGCTTCTTCAAAACTAAACCCACGCAACGTAGTCGAACCGCCTGAGAAGAATCGCTCACTGATCGGCAGTGTCAGATCGTTCTCATCGATCCTTCCGTTCTCGTCGCGATCGCGCGGATTGAACACATTTGCGAGACCAAGGCTCACGTTACCGGCGAACACTGTGTCTCTCAGCGCCGCCATTTTGTAGTAACGCCGGTACGTCGCCTGAAAACGATTGAACGAGATATTCCCGCCGAGTTGTCGCAATGCGACGGCATAGTCAACACTCAGAAAACCACCGCGCGTCGCGTCAACCTGGTTGTAGCGGCAAACCTCTCCGCGCGCACCCAGCACTTCATCGTCGTCAACACTTCTAGCTAACAGTCCCTTTTCACAACGCTCGCGAGTATCTCGGACTAAAGAAACGCCGAGACGAGAAAGCCTGATCTTGTCGTCAGGCTCGAGAATCGGTCTGACAACTAGACTCTCCAGGTTGAAGAGCCGCACGTCTTCATAACTATAACGGCCAAAGATGATCGTGCGCGTGCGGCGGTCGAGCACGCGCTGGGTTTCCACGGTCGCAGTGAAACGATTGATTGTCGGCTCGTTTACCTGGTTTCCGAAGATGTCGATCGGGTTTCCATCTTCGTCAAGCCTTTGCACGATACCCATCGTGCCGCGATCGATCGCCGAACGGAAAAAGCGCGTGATAGTGGAATCGCGCTGGTATTCAACTGACGCAGCCAGCGGCGCAAAACGAGTCTTGTTGTATCTCGCGAAACGCGGATCGATATACTCGAGCCGCACCAGTTGCTGCCGGCGACTGGCACGCAACCGCATTGCGCCCTGCCGCAGCTTGTTCATCAGGTTGACGTTGCTGATTTCAAACAGGCCGAGCGCGCCCGCATCAGTTGAGTATCCACCGCCGTAGTCCATCACGTTTGGTGGTTTCTCTTCGACGTCGATGATCACGTCGCGCTGTTTATAACCCGAAGCTGTCTCACCCGCCGGCTCAGTGCGAATGACAACCTGCCGGTATGCATCGGTGAGATAGAGTTCGCGTTCCGCCTCGGAGATGCGATCGGCCCTGAGCACGTCGCCTGGAGCAATCGGAATCGCCCTCCTGATGGCCTGGCGTTTCGTGCGCCGTGTGTTAACGCTGCCGGTAACTCCGTTGATGTTGATTTGATTGATGAAGACTTTGTCGCCCTCGTCAACGATTGAATAGACGAGCCTGACTTGCTCATCGTCGCCTTTCTTCGGCAACTCGATGACGGAAAAATCAACGCGCGCGTTGACGTAACCTTCGCGTGAATAAAGGGCAGCGACTCGATCCCCATCAATCCTGGCCTGCGAGCGGGAATAGGGTGCGCCAATCACCGTCCGCAACTGCCGGCGAATTCGGTCATCGGTGTAGATCTTGTTTCCTTTTACTTCAACGCCCGCGATGCGAGTTAACGGACCTTCCGTTACCTGAAAAGTGATGATCAGGTTGTCGCCGTTGATTGAGACGCCCTGCAAAACCTGTACGTCCGCTTTGCGATAGCCAATATCGCGCATGAAAGCCTGGACAGTGCGACGGTCCTGCTCGAGTAGCGTCAGGCTGGTGTAACCGCGGCCGTATCCGAGAAACGGAATCAATCCGATCGCGTTCGCCTGCTGGGTCCTCAGATCCGCCTCGATATCCTGGTATGACAAATGCCCTGTGCCGGTGATGCGAATATCTGTCAGACGAAAACGCCTTCCCTGCTCCACGTCATACTCGATGTTTATGTTGTGGCCCGTTAACGAAATCGGATTTAAGTTCTCGCAAGTCTCCGCGGTGCCGTTGGGACCCAAATCCGCAGGTGGATTGCTCACCGTGCAGGTCTCCGTCACTTCGGCAAAGAAATAGCCGTCCTCCTGCAATTTGTTTCGAACGCGACGCGCGCCTTCAACAATAGCGGAGAAATCGACGTTGCCTTCACGCATTACCGGCAACAACTCGCGCCGCGTCTTCTCACTTATTTCGTAGTTCTTGATGACTACGGAGACCTTTGGCCCAATCGCCCCCTTGAGTAGAATCCTGACGGTATTCTTCTCCGGATCTCTCTCGACACGCGCGTCTTCGAGTACCGGCGAAAGATAGCCTTCATTGATCAGCGCGTCGCGAACCCGCTTCACGTCTTCACCCAGCGCATCGCGAGTAAAAAGAACTCCCGGCTGAAGCGCGAGCGTACTGCTTACCTGAGTGGCATTGAAGCCTGTGACTTGAATATCGAAAGCCTCAACTCTGGCTGGTTCACCGGGCGTCACCTTGTAAGTGACGGTGACGCGGAGGCCGCGCGGGCCCAGTTGCTCGACCGGTTCAACAATCGCGTTGTAATAACCGCGATCGCGCAAGTAAACCTGGATCTCATCAGCATTGTGCGCGATCAGTTGTTTGGTGAAACGGTTTCCGGTCTGAACAAAATTCAACCGCGCGCGCATTTCATCGACCGAGATTGGCGAACCTGTAACTGCTCCCGCCAACTCGATGCGCACCTCGCCAATCTGGACCTGTCGTTGAACTACAAAATGGAGTCGTATCGGGCCGGTTTTGTTCGCGCCTTCTTCAATAACTTCAACTCGGGCGTTTGCGACGCGGCCGGAGTCGAAGAGGGCTTGCAGCGAATCGCGCACGTGCACTGCGGAGTACTGCGTGTTGGGCGTAACTTTGAGTAGCGCTGTTAACTCAGCGATGGCGTTAGGTTCGTTCGCTGTTCCTTCGAAGACGAGATCGACTGCGGTGATCTGTCGTCCCTCGTAGTCTTCGATCCGCGAGTTGCGCGTTACATCCGCATGCACGCCGGGCACGAAGACAAAAGCCAACAAGCCACAAAAAGACGCCAAAAGCACAAATGCTTTCCTCAATCGATTTGCGCTTTTACTGCCTCTTTGTGGCTTCCGAAACAATCCTAATCCCACCCTGCTCAGAATCTCTTCCTAAAACGAATCTCAAAATTAAAGTTGTTCGTGCGAGCGCTTAGCCGTCGGGTGGAAGCCTGCTCATACTGCGCCACAAACGAAAGTCGATCCGAAACGCGATACTCGAGCGCCAGTATCTGGTTCGGATCTGAAGTTACGTTGGTCGAATATGTGACCGACACTTCCTTGCTGATGCGCCTTCCCAAAGTGAGTCGGGCCGCGGGAGTCGAGCCCGCGGTGCCACCAATCACCGGGTTGATCTCAAAACGTGTCAGACCGAAAAGCTTGCTCGTCGCTCGTTGCGCCGGAGCATTGATCAGCGCATCTGTCAGCAGGCTCGTCGCTGCTCCGACTTCCGATTGAGCCAGGATAGACGAGCTCGTATCGCTCGTAGAGAGCTGTCCGGTCGTGATTAGCGAAACGACATCCGCCTGGGGCAGCGCTGGCTCTGAACGAACCGAAGCTTGCGGCTGAGACAGTGGCCCAGTCAGACCCACAATCACGCGATAGCCTCTGATCTGTGATTCGGCCTGGATGTTCAGAATCGGATCCGCGTTGCGACTCGGCGGCAGATCCACGAGAGCGCGCGTAATGTCATAGCGATCATTGCGGAAATTGATCGTTCCGCTCGTGGCTGTGATGCGGCCGGAAATAGTCGGGTCGTTCACCGGCCCATCCAACTGGAGCGAAACAGAGCCGACGAGATCCGCAAGATTGTTTCGCACTACGAGGGCGTTTCTTCCTTCAACGCGCAGTGCCGCAAATGCCGTGCGTGTCAGTTCGATCTCGCCGCCTTCTTCGATCGACTCGCCAGGCCGCGTGTTGATGAGATCAGCCAGCTCGATGTCCTGGGTGTATTCGGTGCGACGCAGGTTCACTAAACCACTGATCAACTGCTCGCGCGAAGAACCTCTGATTTCGACGTCGGCGTCCAGAGTCGAGCGAAAGTCCGGTGGAAACGGAACGGTCATGTTGCTGCCACGCACGTTGACGCGAAACGCCGAAACCGTGAATCCCTCGAGCAAAGCGCCGCCAGTAGCTGAGACACGACCGCCACCGATCGTGCCTTCCATCGAATCGATCTGTGCCTGGTTCGCGGTAAACCTCAACGCCGCTTTCAAATTCGATACAGTCCAGCGCTCGTTTCCAAGCAGCGCTGACACCGAAGCGTTGTTGAGTGCGGCGGTACCAATCACACGCGGTTCTTCGAAGGTGCCATTGATACGAACCGCAACCTCGGCGGTACCCGAAGAAAAGAAGTCAGGTGAGACGCCGTTGAGCACGCGCATGTTCAGGTCGCCGTTGACACTAAGGCTCTGTCTGCCGCCGCTTGCTGTTGCCAGCGTGCCGTTAAGAGCAATGTTCGTGCCTGGTCCCGTAAACCTCGCTGCGTCGAACGTGAGCTCGTTTGGAGTGAAACGAACGACGAGCGGCGTCGTGGCGCTAAGCTGAACGTCTTCAACACGGAAACTGAGCTCGGTGAAGTTGGCTTCACCTGATAATCCCGCAAGCGAGAAATTCTCGTCGTCATCGATCAAGTTGCCGGAAGCTCTGATCGTTCCGTTGGCGCGGCCCGCGATGCGTACGGCGCTTCGCGGCATCGCGATCTGAAACAGATTGGTCAGGTCGGCGTTGGTGAGCGTGGTTTCGATAGTTGCGGGCAAAGAATTGTTCGAGAGATCGATTCGCGCAGCCACTACTTGTGGCTGGCCCAACACACCGCTGGTCAGCGTGATGTCGAGTCGCTGATTTTGTGTTCGACCAGTTAACGCAATCGTGCCTGCCGAACGTCCATTGATCATGACGTCACGACCCTCGCCATCGAACGTCACTTGATACGCGGAGAAGTTCGTGGCTGAGAGGTCACCGGAAACATGTGCCGAGAAGTTGGCGACGCCCGTCACAGATGGCAGACCGGGCCGGTTCGCAAGTGACACCAGTCGCGCGAGCTGAATACTTTCGGCGTTGCCCTGAAAGTCGAAAGCGTAGGTTTTCGCGTTGAGATTGCCACTGGCGACGATGTGACCGGCTCCCAGGCGGACGTCAACGGTTTCGACATTGACGTTAGGTCCGTTGAATGTGGCGCGCGCAGTCATGCCTTCGAGTGTTTCACCGGCAAGCCTCCCTGGTCCAAAGCGAAGGTCCGCGCTGCCGCTCATCGCGTCCGGAATTCCAGTCACTTTTACCTGTCCGGAGATATCGGATTGCGTGTCGGAGGTGAGTTGTTTGTTCTTGCTCAACGGCGACACCGCGAGCAGAGTGCGCGCGTTGAGTCGATCGAGCGTGGCCTCGATCGACATGTTGTTTTCACCGGACCGCGGCTTAACCAGCGAGAAGCGCACGCCGCCTCCGTCACGCTCGGCAAGGTTGCCCTCGGGAATCCGTATCTCAGCGTCGTTCATCGCGATCGATGCCGACAGCGCGCCCAGGTCGTTGCCGTTAACCATCAACGTGCCGACTGAGAAATTTCCGTTCAGGTTTGGCGACTTCAGTGGCCCGCGGATGTTGCCGTTGAACGCGAGTTGGCCTCCCAGTCCGATTCCATAACTATTCATTTGCTGCTCGACTTCCGGCAGCAGGCCGGAAGAGATGAGCACTGCCTGAAGCTCCGCCGCATCCGATGAATTTAAGTCGACCTGGAGATTGGAATCGTTTTCGAAAGAGAAGCGACCGGTCGCGCTCAACTTCGTCGCCGGTGTTTGCAGGTTTACCTGTTGAATGTCGAAAGTGCCGCGATCGGCGCGCATCGCGACTTCGCCGGTGATCGGAATGCTGTCGGCGCCGGCCTCGCCCGTTTCAGCGGTCAGGCGCGTGGTTATCGTGCCAGT
>DATENQ010000413.1:0-11312 GCA_035275005.1 Pyrinomonadaceae bacterium
GCGTCCCATCCAGTCAATATTTACGTCTTTAAGAATATGAAACATGATGAATCTCTAAATACTGAGCGACTCCACTTTCTTGCGGGACAACAGCCAGATAAAGATCGTGCGCGAAACATAAACCGCTGAGAACAGGTTCACGAGTAGTCCGATCACCAGCGTCACCGCAAAACCGCGAATCGGTCCAGTGCCAAACACGAACAGAAACAGCGATGAAATGATTGTAGTTACGTGCGTGTCGATGATGGTGATAAAGGCACGCTGGAACCCAAGGTCGACCGCGGATGGAATCGTCTTACCCGATGCCAACTCTTCGCGAATTCTCTCAAAAATGAGTACGTTGGAGTCGACCGCCATACCGATTGTCAGAATCATACCGGCGATACCGGGCAGCGTTAGAGTCGCGCCAAACACGATCAAACCCGCGAGCATGAGAATCATGTTCAGGATCAACGCCACAACCGCGTTCACGCCGGAGCCGCGATAGTAAATAAGCATGAACACGACGACCATCCCGAGTCCGACGAGTGAAGCTCGCACTCCGGCACGAATTGAATCCGCGCCCAGACTCGGTCCGACAGTGCGCTCTTCGAGATACTCGATCGGGGCCGGTAAAGCGCCGGAACGCAACGTCAACGCCAGATCTTCCGCGGACTGCTTGCTAAAACGACCGGTAATCTGTCCGGAATCGAAGATTTGCGACTTGATGAAAGCGATCGACTTCACTTCTCCGTTGAGAACAACGCCCATGTACTCGTTGATGTGAGCACCAGTCCAGGCGCCAAACTTATCGGCGCCAGCTCGTTTTAGCGAAAAGTTAATCTCATAATCGTCGGCGCCGCCGCCCTGCGAAGGGACTGCTGACGCGTTGCGCAACTCACTACCGTCGATAATCGCCGGCGACTCAACCACGACCCACTGCTTTGGTCTTTGCTGGTTTGGATCGTTATTGGCACTCTTCTCGATTCTCTCGCTATACGGCATAACTTTGCGATTGGGAGGAACTGCCCCACCGAGCGATTGGATCGCCGCTTGTTCCGTCGGATAAGTTGCCGCGGGCGACGGGCTTGGCGGGCTAACAACGTGAACCAGCTCGAGTCGGGATTCGCCCTTGAGAATCTCCTTGACGCGCTCCGGATCCTGAACGCCCGGCATCTGCAAAAGCAATTGATGCGAACTTTGAGCGCCGTGGGTTTGAAGCGTGGGTTCGGCAATTCCGAGCGCGTTGATACGACTGTCGATGATGTTGAGCGCCTGAGTGGTGGCGTTGTCGCCGAGCACGCGTTCTGCAGTCGGCGTCATCGCCCATGTCATTGCGCCACCCGATTGGGAGTAACTCCAGACCGAGGTATCGCCGAGCTCGACTTTTTTCTCAACAGCCTCTTTGATCGCGGCGGCTTTGGAAGCATCGGCCGGTTCGAGAACTACGCGATAATTATTTGACCCGGTGTCGGCACGACCGCCCTTGATTTCATGGCCCGCATCCTTGGCGGCGTTCTGAGCGGCTACGTAGTTCTCTTCCGTCAAACGCTTCAGAAACTCTTCAGTTTTCACGCGCATCACCAGATGCGATCCACCCTGAAGATCCAGTCCGAGATGAATATTGTGGGCGAGAGTTCTCTTGATTCCAGACCACGTAAAGTCCTGTATAGTCGGACGACGACGCGGACCGATGACTAAATAAAGGCCCACGATGGTAACGACGGCGATGATAATTACGCGCGTAAGAAGGTTCTTTTTCTTCATTGCAGAAAGCTCTAACTAATTTGGCTTAGTTAACCTGCCTGTTTTTCTTCGTGATCGATGTCGGCAACCGCGGAGCGAGCTATTTCCAGGATCGACTTGTCCGCGCTGCGAATCAGGAAACTGGTCTCTCGCACGGTTGTTATTACGCCGATGATGCCGCCGGTCGTAACGATGCGATCACCAATCTTCAGACTGGATATGGTTTCCTGTAGTTGCCTTTGCCGCTTTTGCTGAGGCCTTATTAATAGGAAGTAAAAGACGGCGATGATCAGAACAATGGGCAGGAGTTGGGTAAATCCACCTAAACCACCTTGGAAGAGAATCAAAAATGTATGCATTCTAGTTGTTTCGAGGGTTTATCCAAGGATCACTCGGATATCGAACTCCGCTCAGTGAACTCACGTCGAAATTTTGGGAATTCGCCAGACCGGATAGATTGCCTCACGCCTCGCATGGTGTCAAGGAAGAAGGCCAGATTGTGGTGGGTTAGGAGGATGCTCGCCAGCATTTCGCCGGACATATATAAATGACGGAGATATGAGCGCGAGTGTCGTTGGCAGACCGAACAGCGACATGACTCGTCGAGTGGACGTGAGTCGTTTGCCCATTGTGCGTTCTTGATATTCAACTTGCCGCGCGAAGTAAAAGCCTGGCCGGTGCGGCCGTTCCGTGTCGGCAAAACACAGTCAAACATGTCGACACCGCGAGCCACCGCCTCAACGAGATCTTCGGGCGTGCCGACACCCATTAGGTATCGCGGGGCGTCTTTGGGCATGCGAGGAGCGATGTCTTCGATGACTTCAAACATCAACGACTTCTCTTCACCGACGCTCAAGCCGCCGATGGCGTAGCCGTCAAAGCCGATGTTTACCGTCTGTTCGACGCTAGTACGTCTTAGATCCAGGTGGCCGGCGCCCTGAATGATGCCAAACAGAGCCTGCCCGCCGCTCAGATCCTTTGCTTGTATGCGGCCAGTGTCGGCGCCTTCTGTTTGCAGTCGCTCGAAGGCGTCTTTCGAACGTTTCGCCCAACGCGCAGTGAGGTTCATGCTGCGCTCAGTCTCTTCATGACCGGCCTGGCCGGGGGCACATTCGTCAAACACCATGACGATGTCTGATCCGAGTGCCGCCTGCACTTCCATCGAGACTTCCGGCGACAGGAACCGGAGTGAGCCGTCGACATGTGAGCGAAATTCAGTGCCTTCTTCGCTAATCTTGCGCAGCGCTCCAAGACTCCAGACCTGAAAACCTCCGGAATCTGTTAACAACGCGCGGTCCCAGCCGATGAAGCGATGCAGCCCGCCGGCAGCTTTAATCACGTCCACACCCGGTCGTAACCAGAGGTGATACGTGTTGCCGAGTATGATCCTCGCGTCGAGATCGGCGGACTCGAGCTCTTCAAACCGAATCCCCTTAACAGTCCCCGCCGTCCCCACCGGCATAAACACGGGCGTCTCTATCTCCCCACGCCGCGTCGTCAACACCCCCGCCCGCGCCTCCCCACACCGGGATTGGATCTCGAACTTGATTGAGGTCGCCTTAGTCATACAAAATGAAGTCTCACGCAAAGGCGCAAAGGTGCAAAGAACGCTAAGAAATCTACTTTGCGCCTTTGCGTGAGAACTTCTTGTGCTTCTCCACGATTCGCAGGGGCGTGGCGAAGAAATCAAACTCCTCCCGCAATCGATTCAGCAGGTATCGCTCGTAAGAGAAGTGCAAACCCGGCTTCCCGCCTGACGTGAACACGACAAACGTCGGTGGCCGCAAGCCCGCCTGTGTCAAATATTGAACCTTTAAACGTGACATCCCGCCCTTCGCTGGTGACGGCGCCGTCCCACCACGCGGTTGCGCGATCGCCCTCTCAAAGAAATCGTTAAGCTGCGATGTCGGGACCCTGCGATTACGCGCCTCATCCGCTTTCGAAACGAGCGGCAGGATCCTTTCGACGCGCTGTCCCGTCAACGCGGAAATCGTGATCACCGGGGCCCACTCCAGAAACTTCATCTTCTCCCGCAAATCTCGCTCAAACTCGAACGCCGTGTTCGTCTCCTTGTCCTTAACAATGTCCCACTTGTTAACCGCGATAATGATCGAACAACCCGCGTCAACCGCGTAACCCGCGATAGTCGCATCAAGCCCCGTGACCCCTTCGACCGCATCCACCAAAACAATCGCCACATCAGCGCGTTCGAGGCTCTTGCGCGCCATGATCACCGACAACTTCTCCGCCATCTCGTCAGTCTTGCCTTTGCGGCGGATGCCTGCCGTGTCGATCAGACGGAACCTGCGTTCAGGCGTTTCCAATACGGTATCGATCGCATCGCGGGTCGTGCCCGCAACCGGCGAAACGATCACGCGATCCTCGCCGAGAATGCGATTGAGCAGCGACGACTTGCCCACATTCGGCCGCCCGACGATCGCGAGGCGCAGTTCGCGCTGTTCGGGTGCTTCATCCTGCTGATCGTGTTGATCCTCGCCTGAGTTGAGCAGTTCGACGACACTGTCGAGCAGTTCGCCGACGCCAATTCCCTGTTCTGCCGAAACCGGAAAGACATTTTCAAAGCCAAAACGATAAAACTCCGTACTCTCGCTCTCGAGTTTGGCCGAATCCGTCTTGTTTGCTGCCACCAGCACCAGTTTCCCGGTCCCCCGCAGCAGCGCGGCGAGCTCTTCGTCAAGCTGCGTAATGCCGATCCGGGCGTCCACGACCCAGATCAGCAACCGCGCTTCATCAATCGCCATCCCGGCCTGTTTCAGGATATTTGCCGGAATCACCGCATCGTCGTCGGGGACGATGCCGCCGGTGTCGATTATGGAAAACTTTGTCCCGGCCCATTCGACCTGACCGTAAATCCGATCGCGCGTGATGCCGGGCTCGTCGCCGACGATAGAGCGACGTTCACCGATCAGCCGGTTGAACAGCGTGGACTTCCCGACATTCGGCCGGCCGACGATCGCCACGAGGTTTGTAGTAGGGTTTGTGCTCATTAGACACCGATAGCTTACAAGTGCTTATGATTCTGTGTCATCCACGGGAATTCGTGGGTTATAATCTGCGGGCTCCGGAAGTCGCTCTACCCGTAAGCTATCTGAAGGGACATCAAGCATGAAAAAGTTTTTCGCGATACTAATAACGACAATGGCGTTGAGCTTTTCTCTCAGTGCCCAGGAACACAGTCCTCGTCCAATCAACACTCCTCGTCCAACCAGTACTCCTCGTCCACCCACTCCCAGCAACACTCCGCCGCCCATGACCGCGATGGACTCGAGTGGATGGGTGAAGTTTAACTCCGATGAAGGCCGCTTTTCCGTACTGATGCCGGAAATACCGGAAGACAAGATGGAGACCACGCCGAGCGCGCATGGTCCATACACCACTCACCTGTTTATCGTAAAAGATACAACCAGCGTTTATCTAATTGGCTGGGTGGACTACGATCCGAGCTTCAACTTCAATCGTCAGGCGGAACTGGAAGCTAATCGCGATAACTTCGTCAAAGGCATCAACGCGAAACTTATCAGCACCCATCCCACGGTGATTGATGGTTATTCCGCGCTGGAGTTTACTGCAGAGACTGACGACAGAGTGTTCAAGTCTCGTGTTTACATGGTCGGACGCCGGCCTTATCAAATCGTCATCGGCTCGCCGAAGGGCCAGGACGATACGGCCAGTGCCACTCGCTTTTTTAACTCATTCAAAGTCCGTATTCGTTAGTCAAAGATGAAGCGAAGAGACTTTCTGCAAGCGACGGCCGCAACCTGCGCCGTCGCAATCGCCAATCCCGTGCCGGCGTTTCCAGCCGCCTCCGAGCTCGACGAATTAACTATCTCGGATCTCCAGCAAGGCCTTCAATCCGGCAAATATAGTTCGCGCGAGCTCGTCGAGAAATATTCCGATCGCATCTCCGAGATCGACAAGAAGGGACCGGCGCTTTACTCCGTCATCGAAATGAACCCCGATGCCGAGAAAATCGCCGCCGATCTGGATCGCGAACGCAAAGAGAAAGGATCGCGCGGCCCGCTTCACGGTATCCCGATTCTTATCAAAGACAACATCGACACGCAGGATCGAATGATGACCACCGCTGGTTCACTCGCGCTGGTCGGCGCCAGGCCTGCTCGCGATGCATATGTCGCGCAACGACTCCGCGAAGCAGGCGCGGTGATTCTCGGAAAGACGAATCTCAGCGAGTGGGCCAACTTTCGCTCATCTAAATCGTCGAGTGGTTGGAGTGGTCGTGGAGGCCAGACAAAAAATCCTTACGCACTTGACCGTAATCCGTGCGGGTCTAGTTCCGGGTCAGGCGCGGCAGTCGCTTCCAATCTGTGCGCCGCGGCTATTGGCACGGAGACAGACGGCTCGATTGTATGCCCGTCATCGGCGAATTCGCTGGTCGGTATAAAACCAACAGTGGGCCTCATCCCCGGTTCCGGAATCATTCCGATTTCACACAGCCAGGACACTGCTGGTCCAATGACGCGCACAGTCCGCGACGGCGCGATCATTCTCGGAGCGCTGGCAAACAACAAGTCACCTATCGACTACACTCAGTTTCTCGACAAGGACGGACTGCGCGGCATGCGTCTTGGCATCGCGCGCAAGCATTTCGGCTTCAACGACCGCGTCGACAAGCTCATGAACGATCTACTCGCCGAAATGAAGAAGATGGGTGCGATGCTGGTCGATCCGGCTGACATTCCCACGTCAGGCAAGTTCGACGATTCTGAGTTTGAAGTGTTGTTGTATGAGTTCAAGGCGGATCTGAATGCTTACCTCGCGGCACTTGGACCACAGGCGCCGGTTCACTCGCTTAAAGACGTGATCGAGTTTAATGAAAAGAATCGCGACCGCGAGATGCCTTACTTTGGGCAGGACATCATGATCAAGGCCGAAGCCAAGGGACCGCTGACCAGCAAGGCTTATATCCAGGCTCTGCGAAAGAACCACTTGCTGACACGTTCGCAAGGGATTGACTTCGTGATGAAGAAGCACCGGCTCGATGCGCTCGTGGCGCCGACTGGTGGGCCGCCGTGGCCTACCGACTGGATCAATGGCGATCACTTCACGGGTGGTTATTCGTCAGCGTCTGCCGTGGCGGGATATCCACATATCACTGTTCCCGCGGGTTACGTGTTTGGGATGCCCGTTGGGATCTCATTCTTTGGCGGCGCCAACAGCGAACCAAAGCTAATCAAGATCGCTTACGCTTTCGAACAGGCGACGAAAGCGCGGCGTCCACCGAAGTTTTTGGAAAGTGCCAGCTTTAAGTAGGAGGGCCACTTGAAGTCAATCTACAGCGTCCATCCGGGCCTACAGAGGATGCAGCCTGACCTCAATCCCGATCTTTATCTCAAAGAAGCTGAACGCGACGTCGAAAACATGTTCTCAGGCGGCAAAGCTAAGCTGCGTCCACTCTACGATAAGCTATTAAAGATCGGGCTCAAGATCGGCAAGGAAGCGAAGGCTTCCCCGTGTAAGACGATCGTGCCGCTCTATCGCAATCACGTCTTCGCGCAGATCAAACCCACCACGCAAACTCGAATCGATATGGGCTTCGCTCTCGGTGACATGAAACCGACCGGTCGTCTAATCGACACCGGCGGCTTCGCCAAGAAGGATCGCATCACTCACCGCATCCCGATCACTTCAATGGACGACATCGACGACGAAGTAAAGCACTGGCTCAAAGTCGCATATGATAGGGATGTTTAGCCACGGATAACACGGATTTCATACACAGATCTGAACAATCCGTGTATGAAAATCGTGTTATCCGTGGCTAAAAAATCTGTATGTCTTCCTCACTAGGCAAACTCGGCGAAGCTTACGCCGCCGCATACCTCACGCAACTCGGCTACACTCTGGTCGCAGCCAATTTCACGTTGCCCGTGGGACGAAATCTGCGTGGCGCAGTCGTGAAGGCGGAAATAGACATCGTTGCCTACGACAACGACGTTCTCTGCTTTATCGAAGTGAAAACTCGCTCCTCCGATTGGTTCGCGCCCCCCGAAGTAAATGTCGACCTGCGCAAGCGCCGCCAGATCACGCGTGCCGCTCGCGTCTATCGTCAAATGCTCGGCATCGAAGACGAGCCACACCGCTACGACGTCGTCACCGTCGTTCTCAACAACGATTCGACTCCTCAAATCGAACTTTTACGAAACTTCTGGACCGAAGCATCACTGCGCAAACGACGCTGGCACTTCGATCCGCTTTACTTCGCCTGAGCCGACGTCGTGTCCTTCGTCCTCGACGGCGCGTTCTTTACGTACTTATCAAACCAACTGATCATTTCATAAAGCACGTGCTCAATACTTTCGCGTCCGGCGTACCCGTGCGCCTCGTGCGGCAACATCACTAGCCGCACCGTCGCGCCGTGGCCCTTCATCGCCTGGTACATGCGTTCCGACTGAATCGGGAACGTCCCCGAGTTGTCATCGGCTTCGCCGTGAATCATCAGCAACGGTTCATTGATCTTCGCGGCATACATAAACGGCGAAACTTTCAGGTAAAGCTCTGGCGCCTCCCAGAGCGTGCGCCGCTCGCTTTGAAAACCAAACGGCGTCAACGTGCGATTGTAAGCGCCGCTGCGAGCAATGCCGGCGCGAAAGAGATCGCTGTGGGCCAACAGGTTTGCGGTCATGAAAGCGCCGTAGCTGTGACCGCCAACGCCGACGCGATCCGGATCAGTCACGCCCATTTCAGTTGCCTTGTCGATCGCGGCTTTCGCGCTCATCACGATCTGTTCGATATAAGTGTTGTTAACAGTCTCCGGACTTCCGACCACCGGCATCGTGGCGTTGTCGAGTATCGCGTAACCTTCCAACAGGAAAAACAGGTGCGATGGACCAACGATGGAAGTCGCACGTTGCGTTGAGCCTGTGACCTGTCCGGCAGTGCTCGCGTCGGTAAACTCGAGCGGATACGCCCAAACGACTGTCGGCAAACGCGTACCCTCTTTGTAATTCGGCGGCAGGTACAACGTGAACGAACACTGCACGCCGTCCGCGCGCTTGTAAGTGACGAGCTGTTTCTTGATACCACGCAACTGCGGTGTCGGATCCGGAAATTGGGTGAGCGCCTTAGCGGTGGTACCGTCAGCGCTCCTGATGAAATAGTTCGGTGCTTCAGTCGGCGACTCACGTCGCGTGATGAACTTGCCGGCATCGTCATTCAACAACGCCACGACTGTTTCATAACTATTGGCGTCGCTGCGGAAGATCCGTTCTGATTTCAGTGTCTGCAAGTTGAAGCGATCCAGGAACGGACGATCGCCATCCGGCGAAGCGCCTGCACCGGCGAGATAAATCCAATCGCCGTTTTGGATGATCCCGCGTTGACTGACCGGACGCGTGATTGGCGAGCCGGGATCGTTGTAGCGATCCTGTTGATTTCTGCTCCAGACAAGTTTCGGCGGCGTTCCGGGTTTGTCTGCATCGAGCATGAACATTCTGATCCAGCGTTTATCGCGGTCATAATCTGCGACGAACGCCAATCCGCCTTTTTCGCCAAAGAAGATGCCGGAAAAACGTTGTTCAGTCTTTATCAACTCAACAGGCTGTCCGCTGAAGGGCGCCTTGAGCGTCACGATGATGTCGCGGTACGGCACTTTATTTTTCGGATTCCCATCGTCCAATGCTTTGGCCCAAACGAGCGTCGCCGGTTCGCTTGCGCGCCAGCGAATCGAGCGTGGGCCGGTGATCACTCCGTCAATCGGCACCTGATCGGCAAGCGGTAGGCTGGCGACTTTGTAAACGAGTTTGCCTTTCGTGTCCCACACTTCTACGTCTTTCGGAAATGCGAAATCCGGCAGGATATAGGAAAAGGGTCTCTTCAAGCGTGTCACGAGGAGGTGATGACCATCGGGCGACGAGTCAACATCCTGAAAGATTGCCGCCTGCCCGATTGGCGTCGCTCGTCCGTTAGTCGAGTCGACGAGAGCGAGCTGTGAAGTCGCGTAATACTCGAAGAGATTCTCATCGTGCGGGCTCTTCAAAAGGTCTTCAAACGTTCGGACTGGTCCAGGTCTGCCGGAGCTCTCCTGGGTGTTTGGCTCGGTCGGCACGAGCGGCGTTGCGGGCGCTGCGCCGCGAGATTGCGGCACGAGTTGGACCAGGAGGGTGCGATTGTCGGGCATCCAGGTCAATGGATTGCCGATAACTGAATTGATCGCGATCGCTTTTAAGTTGCGGATTTTTCCAGTGGCCGCATCGCCGACCCAAAGCTCAACGCGATTAGGCGTTGTATTCAAAAACGCGAACTGCTTCCCGTCGTCACTCCAGTCCACGCTGGTTATCTTTGCTCCTGAAGGAACGTCAATCTTGACCTCGGAGCCGTCAGCGATTCGCTTCAGCGTCAAAGCGACTGCGTACTGAAAGCGGTGCGGCGAGTTTGAAGCGGGATTGATACGACGACCAGCGAGTCGCAACATTGGTTGAGCAAGGTCAGCGAGTGGAGGATAGCGTAAGCCTGTAGTGAGAATGATGTTGTCGTGAGTTGGGCTAACCGATGCGCCAGGTGTAACCGGCGCATTCAGGATATCGAGCACTTCCTTGGGCGGTTTTTTATAACCCTGCTGAGCAAAGCCGACGTTAACAATCAGCAGCACCGAGAGAACTGCGAGACGGAATCGGTTGTGGGATTTCATAATGCGCTCCTCCGCAAACAGCGACGAGATTTTGTGGAATACTTCAGGAAATTGAAGCGTTTGGAACTTATTACGGTTGGAAGCGCTTGTCAACCTAAACTCGGGGCGTGTTTTATTTCGCGGCAATTCATTGACGACCCTCGCGCACCCGCTTAGACTGCTGCACATAGACTCGACGGTTGCGCGTCGGTACCGGCGTGAGACTTAGGGTTAAAACAACGGTGCAATGTTATTGGGCTATCCCCTCTCGCATTGCACCGTTTGTTGTGTTTACTCCGAAAGCGTAGGCCAAAATTAACGCCAAAGGCTGTTGGACACTACCCAAACTGCGGCATCGCTTGACATCATCAGGCGAATCATTAGAATCGACCGTGCTCAAGCGGGAGTAGCTCAGTGGTAGAGCATCGCCTTGCCAAGGCGAGGGTCGCGAGTTCAAGTCTCGTCTCCCGCTCCACGAAATCAGATGAAGGCGGGCGGATGAAGTACGAAAGCGTCACAGCTTTCTTTAGGCTGCTTCATCTTTCCGCCTTCATCCTTTATTCTTCCAACATGGCGGCGTAGCCAAGTGGTAAGGCAGAGGTCTGCAAAACCTTTATTCATCGGTTCGATTCCGATCGCCGCCTCCAAACCCAACTTCACATAACACATTAAACTAACCCTCGATTCAGAGCGCGCGCCCTTTGTTTGCGCCAGTATCTACCCAAACGAAAACCGCATTCGAGAAGA
The DNA here is from genome assembly GCA_035275005.1 of Pyrinomonadaceae bacterium. Classification (GTDB taxonomy): domain Bacteria; phylum Acidobacteriota; class Blastocatellia; order Pyrinomonadales; family Pyrinomonadaceae; genus PSRF01. The sequence continues at coordinate 11,120 of DATENQ010000413.1, forward strand.
CTTTGCGTCAAAAGTAGGAATCGCAATTGGATCGGGTGTATAGGGAGTCTGCGGTCCATTAGCGCTCGACCGAAAGACAAAGCAATTGGTGAGAATTCGTGACAACGCGAAGCTTCTAAAAGTAACCCCCTGCTATTACTTACCCAATGTAACTCAGATAGAGTACACAGACGGTTCTGCCAGGCAACCATGA
>DATENQ010000414.1:0-6406 GCA_035275005.1 Pyrinomonadaceae bacterium
GTGCCTTTTGATAAACGTACGCGTGGTCGTAGATAAATGAAATAAATGAAGACTCCGGCGAGGAGCGCGATCAGGATGAGGATCACGGCGCTCGGACGCACATCAAAACCGAAGCGGCCGTTAGTAAAAACGGCCTGCTCATGTCCGAACAGAAACCGTACGAGTTGGTTCATTTTTGGTGAACGCCATTATACACGCCGCCCCGCGCGTGAGCCTCCGAAAGGCGAGCGGCCGTGATTACGTTTTTCCTTAGTAGCGGTCATTAACTGAGCGGTTGTTTCATTTGGCACCATTTATTTTTTCGGACGTTCCCCACTAAGAGCAGTTTCACGCAAAAGCGCAAAGGTACAAAGGGATTTCGATTTCTGATTTACTTGCCTCCTTTGCGCCTTTGCAGGAAAGATAGTGATAAACTCCGACGCCAATGAACCCCAGACAATTTGCTTACGCGCTGCTGCTCACAATTTGCCTGCTCTTTGGATTAATCGGAGGTGTTTCGTCTTTGGCAGAGCCGGACGAGCCCGCCAGTCAGGGACGACCAATCACGCCGGCCGGTTCGCTGGTGCAGGATCTGACAACCCGCCAGGTCGCGGTCGGCGCGCTGCCGGTGGATCTGGTGCGCAGTCCGGATAAGTCAGGACCGGACGGCGAGGGTCGCTTCCTGCTCGCCGTGAACAGCGGTTACGGTATTCAGTTCAACGCCGCCGCGAATCGCGGTCAGCAATCTCTTTCCGTGATCGATCTGAAGGCGAAGCCGGCGGCGGTAGTCCAAAACGTTTATTTCCCGTCGCCGCAGAGTGTGAACGTGGGCGTCGTGTTTGCGCCGGGGCCGAACGAAGACGGCTCGCACGCGCTGTACGTTTCCGGCGGTTTCGAAAACAAGATTTGGATCTTCAGTTTTCACCCCGATAGCCGAACTCCGATCACGCCCGCATCGCCTGGTCCAAACACGACGATCGAAGCTCCGTTCATTGACGTCAGCGGTTTTGCTTTCTCTACCAACTCGCCACGTTACAACAACGATCGTGCGCCGGTTTATCCGAGCGGCATTGCGATCAGTCCTGACGGTAACACGCTTTTCGTAGCCAACAATCTCGGCGACAGTTTGGGAATCATCGAGGACCTGCGTGGCGCCCGCAAACTCACTCGCATCGATCTGCGCAAGGATACGTTGGGTGAATCGTTTGTGTACCCGTATTCAGTGGTTGTGGTCCATGAGCGTGGCAGAGCCATCAAAGCTTATGTGTCGTGCTGGAACGAGAACTCAGTTGCAGTAGTCTATCCAGGTGGTTCCGCGCCACCGGCGCGCATTGGTGTAGGACGTCATCCGACGGTGATGTTGTTGAATCCGGAACAAACGCGGCTTTACGTTGCAAATTCGAATAACGACAGTGTTTCGGTAATCGATACCAGAACTGATAAAGAGGTCGAGCGCATAAGTGTGCGTTTGTCTGAAGATGTGCCGGCAGGCAACAGTCCGGAAGGATTGGCGTTGCGTGGCGATGATCTGTACGTCGCCAACGCTCACAGCAATTCAGTTGCAGTCGTAGATCTCGACAATAAGACCAGTGAGGCAGTTTTAGCCTCCCGCAATAGAACAAGTCAGGAAGAGAAGCTTGCCCCCGCTCGCGCGAAAGTGCGTGGCTTCATCCCCACAGGCCAATACCCCTCGGCCCTCGCAGTCGTCGGTCAAACGCTTTTCATTGGCAACGGCAAAGGCACTGGGGTTCAGAATTCATCAGTCATCGTCGATAACTCAGGCCGCGTGCCAAACGCGCCCAACGATCGTTTTCCCGTGGGGACTGGTCTCGCGAACAAACAAGGCGGCCAATACAGCCCGTCAGTTGTTATCGGAAACATCAGCGCCGTAAATCTGCCGGACGATCCGGCGCTCGTGCGCTACACGCAACAGGTAATGCGAAACAACGCCCTGCTTGGTCCACGTCAAGCACGGCTCTTTCCTGGTCGTTCACCGATCAAGCACGTGATTTACGTGATCAAGGAGAACCGCACTTACGATCAGGTTTTTGGCGACGTTGAAAAATCAGGCGACGGCACGAAAGCTGACGGCGAACCGTCACTCGCGATCTTCGGAGCAGGCGACGCAGCAGCACGACCCAACGCTCAACGGCAGGACATCTCGCCCAATCATCGCGCGCTCGCGATGCGTTTTGGCCTGTTCGATCGTTTCTTTGTGAACTCGGAGGCGAGCCCTGACGGGCATAACTGGTCCACCGCGGCATTCTCAACCGACTACGTCGACAAAGCGTTCCGCTGGCAATACAGCCGCCGCGGACGAACCTACGATTACGAAGGCTTCAATCGTTTGCCAAACTACGAGCCGGTGCGCGGCACGCCTTCGATGTTTGGGCCAACTGTGAAGACGGAAGACGTTGCGAATTTTATGCGTCGCTTCATTCCGTATCTGCATGGTTCACGCGATGTTGCCGAACCTGAGACGCTCTACTTGTGGGATGCGGCGGCGCGCGCTGGTCTCACTTATCGCAATTACGGCGAGTTCGTCGCAACGCTTTCGGAAGCTGACGTCAAAGCGATCAGAGACAATCGTGCGAAGTCGTATCCGGATCTGTCGCCGAATGTTTCTGCTTTCCCGACGAAGAAATCGTTGGAAGGACGAGTCAACACCGAATATCGAAACTTTGACATGGACACGCCCGACGCGATGACGGTCGATTCATATCGCGCCGCAAGAGAGACCAACGGAACGACAGCCCCGGTTGTCGATAATTCGCGGCTCAGCGTGTGGTTGCGAGAGTTTCGCACGTTCGCCGCGGAGCGAGTTGCTGGAACCGGCGATCGACTGCCGAATCTTTCCGTGATCCGTTTGCCAAACGATCACACGGATGGCGTCGCGGCGCGCAAGCCGACGCCGCAGTTCTTTGTGGCCGACAATGATTACGCGCTGGGGCTGCTTGTGGAAGCGGTGTCGAACAGTCCTTATTGGAAAGACACTGCTATCGCGGTGGTTGAAGATGATGCACAGGATGGACCGGATCACGTCGATGCGCACCGTTCAGTGATGTTGCTGATCAGCGCTTACAATCGCCCGGGCGCTTTGATTCACGAGTTTCACAACACGGTAAGTTTGATCAGGACGATTGAACTGTTACTCGGCATCGAACCGATGAACCAGCTCGACGCAACGGCGACCCCGATCAACATCTTTCGCGCCGAGCCTGATCTGAGACCTTACAAAGCTTTGCTTCCAACAGTCGCGCTAGACAATCTCGTGACACAACCACCTCGAGACGCCGCCACCGCTTACTGGATGCGACGCACCGAAGAACAGGACATGGCCCATGCAGACATGGCCGATCCGGAAATCCTGAATCGCATCATCTGGTTCTCGGTAAAAGGCAACATCCCCATGCCCGAGATCAGCCGCCTCCCCGCCTTCGACGCGATGCGCCTCGGACTCCAGGAGGAGCGCGAAGAGATTGCGGAAAAAAGCCCCAAGCGCGACGACGACTAATTTTCGGTATTGAAGAAAACGAATAACCTGTTATGCTCCCCACAAGGAGTACAAAGGATGGCCTCAAAAGCACCACTTCCGCCGCCGGAATTTAGCGACATGTCATATGAGGACTGGGAATATATGACGGCAGGTCCAGATAAGGTACCTGTTCCTGAGTGGCACCTCGAGCTCTTGCGGGAGCGAGAGGCGCGTTATGGCGGTGCTGTTGTTGGAAGGACATGGGAGGAGTTTGAGGAAGAATTAGATGAGATTCTAAATAAGGGCTAGAATCGGGCCAGATCCTCACTTAAAAGTTAATAATGACCCGTCGTATCATCCTCTCACCGGATGCCGAGGCAGATATTGCTTCAGCCATTGCCTGGTACCAACGTGTAGAACTAAGCTTGGTTTCCCGCTTCAAATCCGAAACTCGTGCAACTTTACGGCGCATCGCGCAATTCCCCTACCAATTTCAGCTCATCGAGGGCAAATTTCGGCGAGCGCGTCTGAAGCGATTTCGTTATGCTATTTTGTTTTCTTTGGAGAAAGAAGGTGTGTTTGTTAGGGCTGTTATACACGAGCGCCGGGACGATGGCACTTGGAAGGACCGAGGAAATGGCTATAGTTAAATAAACCTTATGGACAACAAAGAATTTCTCAAACAAGCCAGAAAATACTCTGAACCCTACTGCATAACAAACGGCAAGAAATTTCGACTCAAGGACGTCGATCCAGCCGACACGCTGGGTTTTGAATCGGACGAGAAGCCGAAGGCGCAGGATGCGCTGGCCACTGGTGTCGAGGTGCTGGCGGAGCTACAGGAAAAGCTGTGGGCGCAGGACCGCTGGGCGGTGTTGATTATCTTTCAGGCAATGGATGCGGCCGGCAAAGACGGCGCGATCAAGCACGTGATGTCGGGTGTCAATCCGCAGGGTTGTGAAGTCGCATCCTTCAAAGCGCCTTCCGCCGAAGAGTTGGACCACGACTTCTTATGGCGCTGCGCGAAACGTCTTCCCGAGCGCGGACGCATCGGCATCTTCAACCGCAGCTACTACGAAGAAACACTCGTCGTCCGTGTCCATCAAAACTTCCTCGACGGACAAAAGCTTCCCGCCACTATCAAAACCAAAAACATCTGGAAACGCCGCTTCCGCGATATCACCAACTTCGAACGCTACCTGACGCACAACGGCATCCTCGTCTTGAAGTTCTTCCTGCACGTCTCCAAAGAAGAACAACAGAAACGCTTTCTCGCGCGCATCGACGACGCGTCGAAGAATTGGAAGTTTTCTCTCAACGACGTTCGCGAGCGCGAGCACTGGGACGACTACATGGATGCTTACGAACAAACCATCCGGCACACCGCATCGAAATACGCGCCGTGGTACGTCGTCCCGGCTGACAACAAGTGGTTCACGCGCCTCGTCGTAGCAGCGGCAATCGTCGAGCACATGAACGCTCTCGATCTCGAATTTCCAAGGCTCGACGAAGAACAACTCAAGGCGTTGCAGGAAGCGAAGAAGAGCCTAGACGGGTGAAAGATTTGGGCCGCGGATTTCGCGGATGAATGCGGATCTAATTTGTGGTAGCTTGTGCGATCTAAATGGATTCACGAGTCAGACGCATCAAGGTGATCGACTCACACACGGGTGGTGAGCCTACGCGCGTGGTTATCAGTGGCGGCCCCGATCTCGGCAATGGCGTGCTATCAGATCGCGTCCAGCGTTTCAGAAACGAATACGACGCGTTCCGCTGTGCGGTGGTACACGAGCCGCGTGGCTCTGATGCGATTGTCGGTGCGTTGCTGTGTGCTCCCGTTGATGAATCGTGCGTGACCGGCGTGATCTTCTTCAACAGCGTTTCCTATCTCGGCATGTGCGGACATGGAACCATCGGGATAGTCGCCACGCTCGCTTATCTGAAGCGCATCGGCGTAGGAGCACATCGCATCGAGACTCCGGTCGGCGTCGTAGTCGCACATCTCGATAAAGACGGAAAAGTTGAAGTCGCGAACGTACCGAGTTACCGGCTGGCCACAAACGTGACGGTTGAGGTGCCGGGCTTTGGACCAGTGACTGGAGACGTAGCGTGGGGCGGCAACTGGTTCTTTCTCGTCAAAGAGCACAGTGAGGATTTGGAGCTTGAAAATCTCGATCGACTAATGGAGTTTACCTTAGCGGTGCGAGCGTCACTGGCGCGTGCGGGAATCACCGGAAGCGATGGTCATGAGGTCGATCACGTCGAGCTCTTTGCACCTTCAAAGCTGGCCGGAGTGAACAGTAAAAACTTTGTGCTTTGTCCCGGTAAGGCTTACGACCGTTCGCCATGCGGTACGGGCACGAGCGCCAAGCTGGCATGTCTTTTCGCCGACGGTAAACTGAGTGAGGGCCAGGTATGGCGACAGGAGAGCATTGTCGGGAGTGTTTTTGAAGGCAGGGTGAAAGTGATCGACAACCTCGTCCATCCGAGCATTAAAGGCTCTGCTTTTATCACTGCGGAGTCAGACTTAATCCTCGACGAGCGCGATCCCTTTGCGACGGGCATTCGCTGATGAGTGCTAAAGGTTACGACGTGGTCATTATTGGCGCGGGCATTGTCGGTTCCGCCTGCGCGGCGGAGTGCGCGCGTGAAGGACTCAGCGTGGCGATCGTTGAAGCTGGAATAATCGGCGGCGGCGCGACCGCGGCGGGCATGGGCCATCTCGTCGTAATGGATGATTCGGAGGCGCAGTTTGCCCTCACGCGTTATTCGCAACAGCTTTGGGACGAGATCGGCGATGAGCTGCCGCGCGAAGTCGAGCACGATGCGTGCGGAACGATCTGGATCGCGGTTGACGACGAAGAGATGGCAGAGGTCGCGCGGAAGGCGAAGTTTTATTCAGAGCGCGGCGTTCCGGTTGAGATCCTCGACGCGCAGTCGGTTGCGGAAGCC
>DATENQ010000415.1:0-8719 GCA_035275005.1 Pyrinomonadaceae bacterium
GCCGGGATGGTGTTGAAGCCCAGCTACGATTGGTTCTATCCGTACTATCGCGATCGCGCGCTCTGTTTGCAGCTTGGCATGACGCCTTTGGAGATGTTGCTCTCCGCGGTTGGCGCCGAAGCAGATCCAAACTCGCATGGACGGCAGATGCCTTCGCACTGGGGCCACTCGAAACTCAACATCGTCTCGCAATCATCGCCCACCGGCACGCAGTGTTTGCAGGCTGTCGGTTGTGCCGAAGTGAGTTATCGCGCGCAGCTTGTTCCCGAGCTGCAAAAACTAATCGGCAGTTTTCAGAAAGACGAAGTGACTTACGTTTCGCTCGGCGACGGCACGAGCAGCGAAGGCGAATTTTGGGAAGCGCTCAACACAGCCTGCAATCTGAAACTCCCCGTGCTGTTTCTGCTCGAAGATAACGGCTACGCGATCAGCGTTCCGGTTGAAGTGCAGACTGCCGGCGGCGACCTTTCCAAACTGATCGAGAATTTCCCTTCGCTCTATTTGCAGCGATGCGACGGCACCGATCCGATCGAATCGCTTGAAGTGATGCGACGGGCGGTCGATTACTGCCGCCAGCGACAAGGTCCGGCGTTTGTACACGCCAAAGTGATCCGGCCGTATTCACACTCGCTCTCTGACGACGAGAAGCTTTATCGCCCTGACGAGGAACGCGCAAGCGATGCCGAACGCGATCCGGTGAAACGTTTTGGCGCGCTGCTGATAGACGAAGGAGTTATCGATCAGCAAGGTCTGCAAAAGATCAAGGACGAAGTCGATCGCGAGGTTAATGAAGCAGCAGACGCCGCGCTCTCGAGCCCGCAGCCTGCGAAAGAAACGGCGACGCATTTTGTCTTTTCACCCGACGTCGATCCGTGCTCCAAAGAGTTTGACACTGAAGACCATGTTCAACTCTCCGGCAATGCAGGCACGATGGTCGATCTGATCAATCGTTGCCTGGACACGGAGATGGCGCGCGATCTGCGGATCGTAGTCTTTGGTCAAGACGTCGCCGATTGTTCGCGCGAGCAATACCTCGAAACCGTTAAAGGCAAGGGCGGTGTTTTCAAAGTTACCGCGAACCTGCAGCGCAAGTATGGCGGCGCGCGCGTTTTTAACTCGCCGCTCGCCGAAGCAAACATCGTCGGGCGCGCTATCGGCATGGCCACGCGCGGGCTGAAGCCGGTGGTCGAGATCCAGTTCTTCGATTACATCTGGCCCGCGATGCACCAGATTCGTAACGAGTTGGCGCTGATGCGCTGGCGCTCCGGAAACGATTGGAAATCGCCGGTGGTGATGCGCGTGCCGGTTGGCGGTTATCTGAAAGGCGGCGCTGTTTACCACTCGCAATCGGGTGTGTCGACGTTTACGCAGATTCCCGGTTTGCGCGTGATCTATCCGTCAAATGCCCTCGACGCGAACGGACTGCTCCGCACTGCGATTCGCTGCGACGATCCGGTGCTGTTCCTCGAACACAAGCACCTTTATCGACAGGCTTACAACAAGTCGCAGTATCCCGGCGAAGACTTCATGATTCCGTTCGGCAAAGCGAAAAAAGTGCGCGAAGGGAAAGACATTTCGATTATTACTTACGGCGCGTTGGTCCAACGTTCACTCGTCGCTGCCAAGCAGATGGAGCAGGAAGGCGTCAGCGTTGAGATCATCGATCTGCGCAGTCTCGTTCCGTTTGATTGGAAAGCAATTGAAGAGACGGTGAAGAAGACCAATCGCGTGATCGTCGCGCACGAAGATTCGCTCTCGTTTGGTTATGGCGCCGAGATCGCCGCGCGGATCACGGATGAGCTCTTCGAATATCTCGACGCACCGGTGAAACGCGTCGGCGCCCTCGATACTTTCGTGGCCTACGCACCCCTGGTTGAAGACGCGATCCTGCCGCAAGCAGCGGATGTCGCAAAGGCAATTGCGGAACTGAAGGCATATTAGCCGCAGATGAACGCTGATAAACGCTGATTCTGGTATATCGGCGTTCACCTGCGCTCATCTGCGGCTAAGTCGTACAGTCCTGTATCGTTCTATTTCGGTAAATTTCCCTAATCCTCGTATTTACTCATCTCTCAAGTTGGCACAAACCTTGCGAATTAACAGGTTTAGGTGCGCCTCTGCGCGTCTCCCCGACATTAGTTCCCCCGCGTCGACAATTAATCGCGATTAATTAAACACAAGGGAGGTACAACTGATGAGCAAGCACATTCGGCGCGTTTTCGGAGCTGCGATTCTGACTCTCGCACTTGCCGCAATCGCTTTCGCACAAACGACAACCACAACCGTTCAGAAGACGGCGGTGCAAAACCCCGATGGCACTTTCACAATCATTGAGTATCCAGTTAAGAAAGAAGTGACCGTTAACCTGACCCCAGTCAACGTTACCGGAGCCACGGGCGTGGCCACCATCCTCCGCGATGACGATGGCACCAGGATCAAACTCAATTTAACGAATGTTCCGGCAGATCTGACTGCGATGACACTTTACGCAGTCGATGACAAAGGCGTAGTTACAGCTCTCGGTCCGGTTGCGATTACAAATGGCACGGGAACGTTAGCTGCAACAACGCCGCTATCGAAGTTCATGCTGGTTGCTTCGCCTGAGCCGGCTCTGACCGCGTACGATACGAACACCAAAGTCCTGTTCAGGAGTGCGGTGCCCGAAGGTATGGCGGTGGTGCCGTTGACCAGTGCGGAAGGTGAGAAAGTCGCGGCAGTGACAACTCCGGTCGCAAAGACCACGACAACCACAACGCCGGGAGCAGTAGTTAACACTCCGAGCGGAACCACGATCGTAGTTCCGATGACGGAAACAAAGACGACTTACTCGGCGCCATTGCTCAACATCCCGGCTTACAAAAAGGGAGATGACACCAAAATCAAGGTAGATTTCTCGGGAGCATTGTCCGGCGCGCGCGCGAATGTTTTCATCACGCCGCGGAAAGACGGACCAACCGAGGTCAATATGCGTTTCCACGATCTGAAGGAGGCGCCTGCGGGCCAGAAGTTCATCCTGTGGGCAGTTTCGCCTGACAATAAATTTACCAAGCTCGGTCAGGTAGTTAATACGGCGGGACGAAATGAGGCGGAAATTAAGTCAGAAGTCGCACTGCCGGACTTTGGTTTGGTAGTGACGATGGAAAGCGCCGATGCTGACATGCCGGCAGGACCGACGGTCGGCACGATTACGATTGTTCCATAGCTAACCCGCAGCGTCGGGAAAGCCATCCACAGATTACGCAGATTCTTCTGTGTAATCTGTGGATTCTTTTATGTGTGTCAAATCTTTCACAAAAAACTTCCACTCACAGACCAACTTGCGTTAAGATGTTGCGCGGCTTGAGTTGCGCCGTAAGCAGCTTCTGGTTTCCCGACTGGCTCTAATTTCGAGCTCACCATCTTTTCACTTGTAACGCGATCCCCTGCCGGTGACCCCATCACAGGCCGAAGTATCCGTTTTTGTCCTGAGTGTTAACGACATGAATAAGAGAAGTTACCCCCGTTTGTTTCCACTTGCATTAGTTCTACTCCTCGCCGCATCCGCCGCTCAGGCACAAGAAAGAGAAAACCTGCCTGCCCTGGTGAAACGAGTTAAGCCGGCAGTAGTTGCTATTGCGACTTACGATGCCGCCGGCGAACCGTTGATGACCGGCAGTGGCTTCTTTCTGAAGCCGGGACAGGTCGTGACCAACCTTCACGTCGTGCGCGGCGCGGTTCGGGCTGAGATCAAGACTCTCGACGGCAAGGGAAAGGTTTTTCCGGTGAACGGCACCCTCGCGGTCGACGAGGAAGGCGACTTGGCGCTGCTGGGCGTAGATACACCCATCGACAGAAGCACCGAGCTTGCAAGCGACCTTCCTGATGAAGGCGAGCCGATCTTCGTAATCGGTAATCCGCTCAAACTCGAAGGATCCGTGAGCGACGGTATCGTTTCGGCGGTCAGGGAAGTTCCAAACAGTTATCGCATCATTCAAATCACCGCGCCGATTTCGCATGGGAATAGCGGGAGTCCTGTTTTCAATATGAAGGGACAGGTGTTGGGCGTGGTGACGGTGAAAGTCACAAACGGACAGAACATAAATCTCGCGCTGGCAGCGGCGCGAGTCGCGGAGTTGAAGGCAGGCAAACTGCAGCCGCTATCGGAGCTTGGGGCGAAGAATAGAAGCGACGCGGCGGAAACGGCGTATCGCTCCGGACTCGATTCCCTTTGGCTTGGCAACTACGACAACGCGGTTGGTTATTTCGAGAACGCTGCTAACAAGAATCCGAGGCGTGCGGAGGCGTGGGTGCAGGTCGGCTTCTGCAAAGTGAAACAGGGGAAGAATCAGGAAGCGATTCGCGCGTATCTCCAGGCGCTACAACTCAAGCCTACCGATGCGGAGATCCACAACAAACTGGGCGACGCTTATTACTATTCGGGTCGGCTGCGTGAAGCGATTGAATCATACACGGAAGCGGCGCGGCTGCGGCCGGATTGGGCGGAGACTTTCTACAATCTCGCGATAGCGTATTCCGAGAGCGGCAACCCCGGCATGGCCGCCACCGAGGCGCGCATCCTCCAGCGCCTCGATCCAAAGCTCTACGATAAGTACCTGCGCGAAACGATGTAAGAGTTAAGCCGCAGATTTTCGCAGATGAACGCAGATTCCTGATCAGCGTTCATCTGCGAAAATCTGCGGCTTAATTCTTTACCCTGCCTGACCGGTGAACACGCCTGTGTCGATGCTGCGTGGGTTGCCGAGTACCACGAAGCGGATGTTCTTCATGTATTTCTGCGAGACGCGTTGAATGTCGGCGGGTGTCACGGCTGACAGGCGCTCGAGGAAGTCCACCGAGTTTCGCCAGCCACCACCAATCAATTCATACTGCGCCAACTCACCTGCCTGCGCGGCATTCGTCTCCTGCCCTAGATAATAGGTCGTCAAGTACTGCGCTACCACGGCGTGAATGTCTTCGCTGCTTACCGGTTCCGTCTGTAATCGATTAATCTCGCTCAGCATCAATCGAATCGACTGGTTCGCATCAACCGCCGTCACATAAAGTCCACCGACGTTCGCCGCCTGCGTGCGCAAAAACGCATCCGGCGCATACGAAAGATTGCGCTTCGCACGCACTTCTTCAAACACCCGATCGCGCAACATCGAGCTCGCTATGCGCATCGGGTAAATGTCAGGCGACGTAAGCGGCGGTGCAGTAAAGAAACCCTGGATGTAGTTCGTCGGCAACTCGCGTGGCGTCACCTCAACCGACGATTTATCAAACACGAGCTGCGGGATCGATTCAGGCTTGTAGTTACCACGCGGCAACTTCCCAAAACTCTCCATAACCAAAGTCTTCACTTCAGCCGGATTGAGATCACCAACAATCACCAGCAATAACCGCGAAGTCTCCATTAACTTCGCGTGATATTTGCTCAGATCCTCGGGCGTGAGCCTCGCTACCGTTTCAGGCGTGCCACTCGTGTTATTCAAATAAGGATGGCCGGCGTAAGCCACACGTTCCTGTAACTTCTGCAGATAAACATCAGGGTTATCGGTATCGTCACTTAACGACACAACTTGCCGCTGCTGTACCAGCGTGACGTCTTCTTTGGTGAACGCAGGCCGCAACACCACGTCAGTAAAAATCTGCCACGAGCGATCGAAGTGCATGCGTGTGGTGGCCAGCGAGAGCACGGAGTAGTCGTTGTTTGAGCTGCTGCCAATCACCGTGCCCATGCGCGAGAGCTCAGATCGCATGCGCGCGCGCGGAAAGTTCGTCGTCGCTTCGGTCGCAACGCTAAGCATCAACGTTTCGATGCCCGCGTTTTGCGCGTTAATATTCGACGCGCCGCCGCGAATAAAAAGACCTGCCGCGACGGTCAAGCTTCCCTCGCGACGTTTCAAAAGCACCTTTAAGCCATTGACGTCAAACTCGCTGACGAGTGACGCCTGCTTGGCGACCACGCTTTGCACAGTCTCCTGTGCCTGTCCCTTACCTTGTTGAAACGCGTGAGAAGAATCACTGCCGCCGACAAAGAGAATCGCGATCAGCAAAACGCTGCTGAGCACACGTCGGAACAATTGCGCGCTGTTAGACATACCTTGATTTTGTCCTGACTGGTTCATAAATTGGCTCACTCTTTACTGTCCTATCAACTCTTCCGGTGTAACTTTGATCTTCGCTTGCGCCTCGTTCGACATTAAAGCGAGGCCGACGTGGGGCTTGCCTTGAATGTAGGTAGTGATGTAGCGGCTGATGTCCACGCGTGAAGTGGCGCGCAGCCTGGGGAGGTAGCCACGGAAGTATTCGAGCCCGGTCGAAGCCCACCAGAAGCTCAGCGTGTGGGTGTAGTCGCTCAGCTTTTCACGCGAGTAGAGATCGTCGGCTTCGAGTAGTGCTTTGGCGCTCTCGAGCTGTTCGTCAGTGTAATAGTCTTTATCGTTGAAGTGGGCCACTTCTTCGTACATTGCTTTGATCGCGGCGTGCGCCTTATCGGGAGTTGTTTGTGCGATCAGCGCGATTGGACCAACGTTGCGTTGCGTGTAGTAACCAAGATCGACCCCCGTCACGAGGCCCGTATCGACGAGGTTTCGTTGAAAGCGCGAATTCGGCTGTCGCAGGATGAATGAAAAGACGTCGGCCGCGTATGTTGACGGATTGTCTTTACCGATCGATGGTCCATGCCAGCCGATGTTTATGATCACGTTCTGCACTGGCTGGGCAATCACCGCGCCTTCGCTCTTCGATAACGGCGGATGCTCCACGAGTGGAAACTCGACAAACGGGTCCTTTTCACGTTTGGCCCAATCGCCGTAAAACTCCTGCGCCATCTTTAACACTTCAGTCGGATTGACGTCGCCAGTTATCACGAGCGCGGAATTGTTCGGCACGTAGTAACGCTGCTGGATCAAACGCATCATCTCAGTGGTTGATCCGCCCACCGTTTCCCTGTTCCCGAGCGGATTTTTCCGGCTCGGATACTTGAAGAAAAGACGGCTGTTCATCTCCTGGGCCAGGTAAAAGAACGGGTTCGACTCGTTGCGATCGATCTCGCCAATCACCACCTGCTTTTCACGGTCGAACTCGCGTTGGTCAAACAGCGGATAGCGAGTCGCGTCTTTCATGAACTGCATCGCGGTGCGGATGTTCGGACTGGTGGTGGTGAAGTAGTAGTCAACCACTTCTTCACGCGTCGTGCCATTGTAGGCAATGCCCATCTGCCCGATGGTGCGCAGGTAGTCTTCCGCGTTTGCGATAGCCCGGTTCTGTTTGAAAAACATGTGCTCGTACAGGTGCGAGAGCCCGTTTAGCTCGGGCGGCTCAGTGTACGAACCGTTTCTGACGGCCAGCTCAATCGTAACGAGCGGAATGGAATGGTCTTCGAGAATGATCACTTCGAGACCGTTTGGCAGAACGTGGTTAATGAGCTTCGCTTCGGGCAGTCGCGCCGGAGCCGCCGCGGCTTTCGGAGCGGTGGCGGTTGGTCGTGGCGCCCGCTGCTGTACGATCCGCGCGGAAAGCGTGGAAGGCGACAGCAGGGTAAGCAGAAGCAGGATGACGAGAGAACTTCGTTTCACAGATAACTCCATATGCTGCAAATTGATGTTGGCCGTGGGGAAAAGGTTATCTTGACCGTCGAAAATTGTACAGGAAAGACATTTTAGCCACGGATAAAACCGGATTTCATACACGGATTATTCTTATCTGTGTAATCCGCGTTCATCTGTGGCTTATTTTTTCTTCGCGACGATCGCGCGTGCTTTTTGGCGGAGGGCGGTTCTGTAGGCTGCGGCGTCGGTTCCGGTGGCGTTTGAGAGCCACTGGATGCGCGGAGTGCCGCGGGGAGTGGCTTCGCCTGTCATCTGCGCGGAGTAGGTTCGATTGTCGTTTGGTACAAAGAGGATCAGCCGTTTGAGGTTTCGGCTTTCGATGGAATCTTTCCCAACGAATAATAGCTCCGAATAACCGTCTTCATCGGCATCGACGACATCAGCGCTCCAGCTCGCGTGACTGAAACCCTGTGTGTCGAGCCGTCCCTGCGAGCTGAGCCGGTACTTGCCATCGCGTTTTTGCAGTACGAGGAAATTTGTGGTGCCGGCTTTACGCTGATTGTTCACTACGACGATCGCGGGGCCGGAATCAGTGTCGACGATCTCGAGCGGACCTACCGAACCGCCGCGCGCAAACCGCGCCGCGATTTTGCGTGCCTGATCGATCGACAACTGTTCCACCGGCGCCCGGTTCTCACGCGGCTGGGCGACTGGCGCAACATCATTGCGCCAAGAGGCCGGCGTCATCTGCACCTTTGAAGCAGCGACAGGAAGGGCTTCGGATGGAACCGGCGGCTCCGTCGCACTCTGGCCGCCCGTGTAACCCCACGCGAGCAGCGCGGTGAAAGCCATCACCAGAAACAGCGGCGCGCCCACTCTAAAAACGAGACCTCGTCCCGCATCAGCCGCGGCCACCATCGCTGACAACGGTTCCACGTCAGGCAGTGTCCGATCTTCTTGCGTCAGACTGCGCTCCAGAAGCATTTTCGCCATCGCAGCCGTGCGCGGCCGATCCTCCGGTCGCTTCGCGAGCAAACCATGAACAGCCAGCGCCAGCGGGCGTGGAATGTCCTGTCTCAATCTCGGCAACGGCGGCGCCGGCGCGGTCGCCTGTTTCACTAACAACGCAGACTGCAGCGGATCTACGAACGGCGGTCGACCCGCAAGCATTTCGTACGTCAAAACTC
>DATENQ010000416.1:0-5862 GCA_035275005.1 Pyrinomonadaceae bacterium
TAGTTGAGTCGAAGCGGCGGGGGCAAGCCCCTCTTCCTGACTTGTTCCTGACTCTGAACAAATCTAATGTCGACCGCGGATCTCAGTGTCCCAGTATCTTAACCAATCGTTGCCGTTCTTGCGCAAGAGGTCCCAGTCTAAAGGCAGGCGCGTGAAGGGCTCGTTCATCCAGCCAGGCAGTTGCGAACGATCCAGATCCGTGCGCACCGGAATGCGGTAATACTTTTGCGCCGCGTAGGTCAAACTCTCCGGCGTCGTGACAAACTCGTAGAAACGTTTCGCTTCTTCCTGGTTTGGTCCACCACGAACGATCGCGATGCCGTCGATGATTACCGGCGTGCCGCTGCGCGGAACAGAGTAATCCACTGGAAAATTCTTCTGCTCTTTGAACAGACGAACATCCGGCATGTCCCAGAGCGTGACCAGTCCTTCGCGGCGCGCGATTTTCTGCATCAGGAGCGTTCCGTCCGCGGTGTACTCCTTGACGTTTGCATCGAGCTTGCGCAGCCATTCGTAACCTTGATCCGGAGAGCCGGTGTCTTTGTAAAAACGCCAGATCATCGCGCCGAAGATCGCGCGCATCGTGTCAGAAGGATTTGGATTACTAATCAGCACTTTGTCGTGCCACTTCGGATCGAGCACGTCGTCCCAGTCGTGCGGCGCTTCCGCGGCGCTGACGGCTTCGCTGTTGTAAGCGATCACTTGCGGAGTTTCGTAAGTGCCGTACCAGCGATCGTTCGCATCGCGTGAAGTGGCAGGGATCTTGTCAGCCCAGGTTGGTCGAAACTCGAGTAGTAAGTTTTCGTCAGCCGCTGTTTGAAAAGTCGTATGCGAAGCGCCCCACCAGAGGTCCGCTTGCGGTCGGTTTCGTTCCACGCGCACGCGTTCGAGAATCTCGCGCGAGCCCATGTCGAGCCACTGTATGTCCGCTTCGGGATAACGCTGCTTGTAGCGGGCGACGAAATCTTTCAGGAGGTCCTGGCCGTGGGGCGTGTAGATCAGGAGACGGTTCCTGTTGCCAGCGCCAGGGCGGCACGAAAGTAGCAATGTGAATGCAATGATTAGTACTATCAAAAAGAGCTTTAGCCGCATCAAAGGCATGCTATCACGTTTAGGGAACAACGATGACCACCACTCTCAAACGCAGAATGATTCGGGCTGGTGGCTGGGGCGTAGCCAAACGCCTGATTAAACCGATTCCAATCGTCGGGACAGTTTTTGCTGTTGGGCTGGCGGGTTACGAGATCAAGAGGAAAGGCCTGGTGCTGGGCGTGGTTCATGTTGGCCTGGACGTGACGCC
Source organism: Pyrinomonadaceae bacterium (assembly GCA_035275005.1). Lineage (GTDB taxonomy): Bacteria > Acidobacteriota > Blastocatellia > Pyrinomonadales > Pyrinomonadaceae > PSRF01. The sequence continues at coordinate 1,301 of DATENQ010000416.1, forward strand.
GTTGGTGGGTACCGCGAAAGGCGTCCTCGAGCTCTTCACGGGCGATCTAATTCCTGACAAATCCGAACGAAACGGGAAAAAGTTTCAACCACAAAGACACGAAAACACAAAAATTTAAATTTGTGTCTTGGTGGCTTAGTGGTTAAGAAGCGCTGATTGGCGGTCGTTCGGCAAAGGGTCGAGCCTGCTCGTATGCATGGGCAAGTTTGAGGAGCTGCGGTTCGGACCAGTATGGACCAAGCAACTGAAACCCGATGGGCAGACGCTCTGACGAGAGACCGCACGGTACGCTGATTCCCGGAACACCCGCCAGGTTTGCCGTCACTGTGTAGATATCACTCAAGTACATCGCGAGCGGATCGTCGGCTTTTTCGCCAATCGCAAATGCGGGTGTTGGTGAAGTGGGTGTGATGATCGCGTCGCAACGTTTGAACGTTTCGAGAAAGTCGTTCTTGATCAGCGTTCTTACCTGCTGTGCTTTGCGATAGTAAGCGTCGTAGTAACCGGCGGACAGCACGTAGGTACCGAGCATGATGCGGCGTTTGACTTCCGGTCCAAAGCCTTCTTCGCGCGTCTTGCGATACATCTGGCGCAACTCGTGCGCATCTTCCGCTCGAAATCCGTAACGCACTCCATCGAAGCGCGCGAGGTTCGACGAAGCTTCGGCGGTTGCGATGATGTAGTAAACGGCGATCGCGTAACCTGCGTTCGGCAGTTCGACGTCCACGATCTCGGCGCCGAGATCACGATAGACGTCGACTACGCTCTCAACCGATTGCTTTACTTCGTCGTCGAGACCCTGGCCAAACAATGTTCGAGGAAAACCGAGACGCGCGCCATTCAAATCGCCGGTCAGTGACGCGGTGTAATCGGGCACCGGAACATCGGCGGAGGTTGCGTCGTGGTTGTCGCGGCCCGCGATGACTGCGAGCACGCGTGCGACATCCTCGACTTCGCGCGCAAACACGCCGATCTGATCCAGCGACGACGCGAATGCGACAAGACCGTAACGAGAGTTGCGGCCGTAAGTGGGTTTCAGACCGATCACGCCGCATAGCGAGGCTGGTTGGCGCACCGAGCCTCCTGTGTCCGAGCCTAGCGCAACCGGCACGATTCCGGCGGCGACGGCAGTTGCGGAGCCGCCTGACGAACCTCCCGAGACACGCGTCGTGTCCCATGGATTTCGCACCGGACCAAACGCGGAATTCTCATTCGACGAGCCCATCGCAAACTCGTCGCAGTTTGTTTTGCCGATGACGATCGCGCCGGCTTTGATTAGGCGCTCGATAACCGTGGCGTTGTACGGCGGATGGTAATCGCCGAGAATCTTCGACCCGCACGACGCCTGCATCCCCTTCACGCAGATGTTGTCCTTGACGGCAACCGGCACTCCCGCCAGCGCCCCCGCCTCGATCTCCGCGGCCCGCTGCAACGCCCCCTCCCGATCGATCTGGAGAAACGCATTCAACGTCTCATTGAGCCTCTCGGCAGCCGTGACTGAAAATTCTACCGTTTGACGCGACATCCTGATCTGTTCTTATCCGGTCTTTATCCGTGTTTATCTGTGGCTACAACACCTTTGGAACGCGGAAGTGGCCTGAGGCGGCGTCGGGGGCTTCGGCGAGGGCGGTTTTTTGGCCCAGGGAGCCGCGGATTTCGTCGTCGCGCACAGTGCCGGTTGTTTCGCCTTCAGGGGTTAGACCACCGATGGCCGGTTCGACGTTGGTGGTGTCGATCTCGTTGAGCTGCTCGACGTAGCTGACGATTCCGGCGATCTGCGGTCCAAAGGTTTTTAGTTCTTCCTCGGCCAGGTCGAGGTGAGCCAGCTGTGCTATCTTTTCGATGTCTATCGGCATCGTTTACCTCTCGGACGCTTTACGCCTCAATGCGGCCATCGCCGTTTTCAGAAAACTCTTACGCAGCTCTTTGTCGTGAATCGCGTTAGCCGCAGACCATAATTCAAGCGGCACTTCATTGTCGAGCGGTTGTTCCGGTTGCTGCGGCTGTTCGGTGCGCGCTTTGAAGAGCTTTGGATCGATCTCAAACTCGATCGCCCTCACCACCGGCTGGCCCAGGATCGTATTCACGCGAAAGAGAAGTTGCCCGCGCATTGAGTGCAACTGCTTTTGCCAAATGGCGTCGACGACGGCGACGCGCAACGTGCGGTGCTCAAGGCTCAACGGCACCGCGTGCTGTTTCAAACCATCACCCGCGGCATGTTTCCAGGCGGCGATCGCAGCCGCTTCCGCGACTTCGGCCGAGTCGCCGGCCGCGCGAAGAACGCCGGGCAAAGATTTGATCAACTGGTTCATGTTGTGCTCTTGCGCTTGGCGATTGAAACACGCAAACTCTGCCGCATCAAGTCATGGCTCATCTTCGCGAAAAACTGGTGCTCGCATCGGGCAGTCCGCGCCGCTCCGAGATCCTCGAGCGCGCCGGCTGGCCGCACGAAATCATCATTGCGGGCATCGATGAAACGCTCTTCCCGAACGAAAAAGCGGCAGATTATGTACAGCGTCTCGCGTGTTCGAAAGCTGAAGCTGTCGCAGGTCTATTAAACGCGGGTTTGGTGTTGGGTGCTGACACGACCGTCGTCGTCGCAAATGAGATCCTCGGTCAGCCGGCTGACGACGCGGATGCGAGAAGGATGTTGAACTTACTCAATGCTAAATGGCACGAGGTTCTGACGGGCGTTGCGGTCGTTAGAGTCGGCGGCGAAACACGAGTCGCTTACGAAACCACACGCGTCCGCTTTGCGGAGATGAGTGAAAACGAGATTGATTGGTACATCTCGACAGGCGAACCGTTCGGCAAAGCAGGAGCTTACGGAATACAAGGAAAGGCGTCGCTCTTCGTTGAAGAAATTGAGGGCGACTACTTCAATATCATGGGATTGCCGATACGTCTCGTCTATGAATTAGCCGCGGATTAACACAGACCTTCACGGATCAGAACAGGACAGAGCCACCGTCGACGTTGATCCCCTGGCCGTTGATGCCGCGGCCTTCATCTGACGAAAGTAATAAAGCAAGAGCTGCCACTTCCTCCGGCGTCGCGAGACGGTTTTGCGGGCTCATCTTCTTGAGCGAGTCTAAAGCTTCTTCAGCGCTGCGTCCGGTTCGCTCTGTTATTCGTTCGACGCCGCGCGAGACCATCTCAGTATCGACATAGCCTGGGCAGATTGCGTTCACGGTGATTCCGGTGGTTGCGACTTCGAGTGCGAGCGAGCGAGTCAAACCCATTACGCCGTGCTTTGAAGCTGAATAAGCGGTGATGTAAGGCGCGCCGGTTTTGCCGGCAATCGAAGCGATGTTGATTACTCGGCCCCAGCCATTTTTTAGCATCGCTGGTAGTGCTGCACGCGTGCAGTAGAAGGTTCCTGACAGGTTGATCGCGAGATGGCGATGCCAGTGTTCGTCGGTGGTGTTGACGAGAGTGGCGCTCTCCGCGATGCCGGCGTTGTTGACCAGAATATCGGCGTGACCAAAACGTTCGTGCAGCTCAGCGAACATTCGCTTGACGCTTTCAGGATCGGCAACGTCACAGGTGAGCGCGATGGCGCCGTTACCAATCTCGGCTGCGACCTGCTCGATCTGTTCAACTGTTCTGGCGGCGACTGCGATGCGCGCTCCTTCGCGTGCGAACGCGAGCGCGATCGCGCGTCCGATGCCTCGGCCGCCACCGGTTATCAATGCTGTTTTGCCTTTTAGCATGTGTTTAGTGACCAGTGAACCGCGGTTCGCGTTTTTCGAGAAATGCCTGCACGCCTTCGTGACCGTCGTCAGAATCAAAACAACGCAACTGGGCTTCAGTCTCGTAGCGAAGCATTTCGTCCAGTTCCGCCGCCTGACTCATGTAGACCGCCTGTTTGGCTGATGCAAGCGCGATTGGCGGCGCTGCGCGCAAGCGTTCGGCGAGTTGAAGTGTGGCAGTCTCCAAATCTTCCGGCGCCACAACTTGATTGACAATGCCTAATCGCAGCGCTTCTGCCGCATCAATCGTATCCCCGAGAAAGAACAGCTCGCACGCTTTGTTTGGCGTCACCAGGCGCGGCAGAAAGTAAGTGCCACCCCAGTCAGGATGAAGCCCGACTTTCGCAAACGATTGACTGAATGTCGCCGTGTTCGTTGCGATGCGCAGGTCACAGGCGAAAGCCAGGTTACAGCCCGCGCCCGAAGCTGGACCATTGATCGCAGCAATAACAGGCTTGGTCATCTGACGAATGGCGAGAATGACGCGACGCCCGGCGCCCAGGATGCGCGAGAACTCTTCCTCATCCCGCCGTTGCATCAGTTCCGCCATGAACGCGATGTCCCCGCCCGCACAGAACCCTCGCCCCGCGCCGGTGATGATCACGACACGGACATTGCGATCGCTGCCGGCATGCTCGAGCGCTTCGGCCAGGTCGCGACGCATGTGACCGACGAACGCGTTCAAGCGCTCCGGACGATTCAGCGTGATCGTCGTGATACCTTCAGCTTCCGAAACTTGAATGTACTCGTACATATTCCGTCTGGGGGCGGCACTCCGTGGCCGCCCGTCCGGGGCCTAATTGTGCGACG
>DATENQ010000417.1:0-9231 GCA_035275005.1 Pyrinomonadaceae bacterium
GTCCAGCCGATCAAATACGATTGGAAAATCCGTCTTGCGTCGAACTGGGTGTTGCCCATGACTGGGCTGACGAAAAGTCCGACTACAAACAAGACGACAAACACGATGCCGACGATCAGCGCGCGCTTCTGAAAGTCAGACATGTTTGGAGGATTGAATGATTGAATCATCGTTGTCCTCCACCACTCTGAGTAGACGCCGGGCTGGGCGACGGCGATGGGCTGGCCGCTGCCGCAGCGAGGTTTTGCTGGCTCATTTGCAAGGCGCGGATGTAGGCGATGATGGCCCAACGATCCTGCACCGGAATTTGCGCGGCGTAAGACGGCATCGCTCCCCAACCGTTCGTCATCGCGTCGAAGAAGTGTCCGACGGGCGCTTGTCGCAGGCGATCGTCGTTGAAAGACGCGGCCCTGCGGAAGCCGCGACGCACGATCATGCCGTCACCGTTTCCGGTAAAACCGTGACACGCGGAGCAGAAGATTTCGTAACGCTGGCGTCCGCGTTCCACGACTTCCTGTGTGATCGGCAGTGGAAAAGTATCGATGTCGTCAGGGAAATTGTTGGTCTGCGCACCGGCCGGCACATTCCCCTGTGCTCCTGCAACTTGTTGTTGTGGGGTCGCGGTTGCGGCTGGCGCTCCGGCTTTCTTGCCGGTGAAGTACTCAACGTTTGAACGCAGGTAGCCACGCGGAATCGTTCCTTCGATCGGTTGACGACTCCCCAGTCCGTCGCGGAAGAACGTCGTGCCGCGCAGCGGCTTGATCTTCGGCTGGTCCTGCATGTCGCGCCGGCAACCGGCAGAAATTAGAAGCACAAGCAGCAGAATCCCAGATAAATAGAACCTCGATGAATAGAACAAGTCAGGAAGAGGGGCTTGCCTCCGCTCTTTAAATTGCGACAGCGGGGGCAAGCCCCTCTTCCTGACCTGTTCTAGCTGAGTTGTCCTTTTAGACTTCAACATCATTCACTTCAAGTGCGTTCAAACTCTTCAACAACTCAATCACCTCGGCGTGGTTAAACTTCGGATCGTTTGCTTCGACCGCGAGGAAGAATCGATCGCGCGTGGCCATTGCGAAATTCGGCACGTTGAAAACCGGGTGATATGGTTGCGGCAGTTTGTTGAGCACCAGCATCCCCAGCACAGCCGCAAAAGCCGCGCTCAGCACCGTCGTTTCAAACGTGATCGGAATAAACGCCGGCCAACTGTTATAAGGCTTGCCACCCACGTTGAGCGGATAGTCGATCACTTCTATCCAGTACTGCATGAAGAATCCAGCCAGTCCACCAAGCACGCCGCCGATAAAAACAATCAAAGGCAAACTCGTGTGCGTAAATCCGATTGCTTCCGAAAGCTCTTCAATCGGATACGGCGAGTAACCGTTAATGCGCCGGTAACCGAGCGAGTAAACCCTGCGCGCCGCCGCCACCAGATCCGTTGGACCCTCAAACTCAGCCATCACGCCGTAAAGCGGCGGTGCATGACGTCGATGTTGTTCTAACGGGAGGTGCTCCGACACTATTCCTCCACCTCCGCTTCCGGAAGAATCGTGCGCATCTCAAAAATCGAAATCATCGGCAGGAAGCGAATAAACAGAAACAGGAGAGTAAAGAAGAACCCGATGGTCCCGATAAACATGGACCAGTCCCAAACCGTCGGCTGGTACATGCCCCACGACGAAGGCAGGAAGTCGCGATGCAGGCTGGTCACCACGATCACGAAACGCTCAAGCCACATGCCGATACTGACGACGAACGCAATGATCCAGAGCGTCAGCAGGTTGGAGCGCACTTTCTTGATCCACAAAAATTGCGGCGTGATGATGTTGCAAAGAACCAGCGCCCAGTAATACAGGTGGTAGGGACCGTGCATGCGGTTCCAGATCATGAAGCGCTCGTACCTGTTGCCGCTGTACCAGCCGAAAAACGCTTCCATGATGTAGCCATAGCCCACGATCAATCCGGTGGCGAGCATCACCTTGGCCATGTTGTGCATGTGGCGCATGGTGATGAACCCTTCGAGACCGTAAAAACGTCGCAAAGGAATCGTCAGCAACAACACCATCGCGAAGCCCGCGTAGATCGCGCCCGCGACGAAGTACGGCGGAAAGATCGTGGCGTGCCAGCCGGGAATAATGCCGACCGCGAAGTCGAAACTGACGATCGTGTGAACTGAAAGCACGAGCGGCGTGGCCAGACCCGCGAGCAGCAGGTAAGCCACCTCGTAGCGATGCCAGTGACGCGCGGAACCACGCCAGCCCATCGCGAGCATGCCATAGAGAATCTGAAACGGTTTGCTGCGAGCGCGATCGCGCAACGTGGCGAAGTCTGGAATCAGGCCGACAAACCAGAACATCGCGGAGACGGTAGCGTAAGTCGAAACCGCGAAGACGTCCCACATGAGCGGGCTGCGAAACTGCGGCCAGATTCCCATCGTGTTGGGATAAGGAAACAGCCAGTACGCCAGCCATGGGCGCCCGAGGTGAAATATCGGGTACATGCCGGCCTGGGCCACCGCGAAGAGCGTCATTGCCTCGGCGAAGCGATTGATCGACGTACGCCAGCGTTGTCGCAGCAGCAAAAGGATCGCGGAGATCAGTGTGCCGGCGTGGCCGATTCCGATCCACCAGACGAAGTTAAGAATGGCGAGGCCCCAGGCGACGGGCACGTTGACGCCCCACAAACCGATGCCGACGAACAGGAGGTTCGCTATCGTCAGCAGCATCAACTGGAAGAGTGCAAACGAGATTGCGAAGCCGAAGAACCACGCCAGCGACGTCTTGCGTTTTAAGACGATCGAGCTGATCTTGTCAGTCACCGATGCGAACGTCAGGCCCGGATCGATGACGGGCGTGGTCGAGTGCATCGGACCTTCGGTATATGGTTTGGGTGCTTCGTCCTGCATCTCATTTTTGCCGCTGATTTACGCTGACTACGCAGATCAATCTGCGTGAATCGGCGTTAATCAGCGGCTAAGATTTGATTTCCCCGTTCGGGTTTTTCAATTGCGACAAATAAGTCGTGCGCGGCTTGGTGTTCAGCTCGCCGAGCAACGAGTAATTACGCTCGTTCTGTTTCAACTTCGACACGCGACTGTTTGGATCGTTGATGTCGCCAAAAACGATCGCTTCAGTCGGACAAACTGCCTGGCAAGCTGTCACGACTTCGCCGTCGCGCAGTTTGCGATCCTCAAGCTCAGACTGAATCTTCGCGCTCTGAATGCGCTGCACGCAGTAAGTACACTTCTCCATCACGCCGCGGCTGCGCACTGACACGTCGGGATTGCGCATCAACTGATACTGTGGCGTGTCCCAATTCTGATAAAGGAAGAAATTGAAGCGGCGCACCTTGTACGGACAGTTGTTCGAGCAATACTTCGTGCCGACGCAACGGTTGTAGACCATGTCGTTGAGTCCTTCAGCACTGTGAACGGTCGCGTGCACCGGGCAAACCGGTTCGCAGGGCGCGTTCTCGCAGTGCATGCACGGCACGGGCATAAAGTTGGTGCCTTCCGGATGAGCCGGATCGAAGCCTTTGAAGTAGGTGTCGATGCGGATCCAGTGCATCTCGCGGCTGCGCACCACTTCAGTCTTGCCGACTACGGGTATGTTGTTTTCCGACTGGCAGGCGACGCTGCATGCGTTGCAGCCGATGCAGTTATTCAGATCGATGGCCATGCCCCAGGCATAGTTGGGCGTGTTCTCAGCCTGGTTTTTGTAGTCATACTCCGGATAGATCGTCGGATGCTCGTGCTCGTCGTCATGGCCCCCGTCGTGAAGGAAATGTTCAAGCGTTTCGGAGCGAACGACGTCGCGCTCAGTGCGACTGAAGTCGGGATCCTCGAGATTGAAATGCAGCTGCGTGGTTGCGAGTTGATAGTCGGCCGGAGTTTGGCGCACTTGCACGCCGGTGGTGTACCACGGCGCAAACGACGTCCGAAGCTGGTAAGCGTCAAAGCCAACGTTGCCGAGGCTGCCGGCCAAACGACGACCGAAACCGAGATGGACGGTAATAACGCCGTCAGGTTGCCCCGGCATTATCCAGAGCGGCGCGGCAACTGTTTGTCCCTGCGGACCGACGAGGTCGACTACGGGCACATAATGTTCGCGGCCTTTCACGGCGCCGCGGTTGTACATTGTGCCGACAAGTTGCTGAGCCGAATTCGGACTGATGATCGCGACGTTGTCCCACGTGATCTTGGTCAGTGGCTTTGGCAGTTCCTGGAGCCAGCCGTTGTTGGCAAAGCGTCCATCGTAAATCGACGGATCGGTACGGAAGACCAATTCGAAATTGCCCGACGAAGTTTGTTGCGCGGGAGCCGCGGCTTGTTGATTGGCCCAACCCGAGCTCAACGCGACGGTTTTCACAGGGAAAGCCGAGTCAGGAACAAAGCCGTCGTGAACGGCCTGGCGCCACCACGTTTCAAAATCCTGTGAAGGCGAAGGTGAAGCAACAGGTGCAGGCGTAGCAGCAGGAGCGGGTGTTTGTTGAGGAGTTCCTGTCGTCTGCGTTTGCCCGAGGCTACTTCGGTGCGTTTGCCAATACGTCTTCACGATCTCGTACGGCTTGCGATCGTACTGTGCTGAAAACACGGCCAGCAGTTCGTACACAGTTTTGCCTTCGTACAGCGGCTCGATCAACGGCTGCATGATCGTGACTGTGCCGTCGTAGGACCGCGCGTCGCCCCACGACTCGAGATAGTGCGCGGCGTTTACGTGCCAGTGACACACCTCAGAAGTCTCGTTTTTGTACTCGCTGAGGTGAACGCGCACCATGTTCTTGTGCTTATCAAGCCGGTTGAAATCCAACTTCTTATCCGCCGGCGTGTTGTAGACGGGATTGCCACCGAGGATCACCAACAGCTCAACGCTTCCTGCATCGATATCTTTGAGGAGATCCTCAAGCGACGCTCGTTGATCGACTGGATTAATTTCAAGCGGATCCGTGTAGAAAACCGTTTTGCCGACATTGCCCAGCGCGTTATTCATCGCGTGCGCAAGCGCGTGGATGATGGGCGGTTGACCATTACCGGCAAGCACGATGCTGGCGCCGCGATGCTGTTGCAGATCGCGAACCAGTGGTTCAATCCACTGAAGATTCGCCGTCGCGGTCCCGGATTGCGGAACTACGCCTGCAGCGATGGATTTCGCAACTGCCTCTAGCTCGCTCGGTTTGATGACCCACGTGTGATCAGCAATCGCGCCAGTGTTCGAAGGCGTCGTCTCAACCACGTAGAGACGATTCATTTCGCGATTCGTTTCCGTGATGCGGCGTCGCGCGATGAATTCGCGTGAGTAGCGCAGGTAACCGGGAAACGTCGGCGAGAGGAAATCGCAGTCGAGAGAAAGAACGCGCTGCGCCAGATCGAAGCGATAAGTCGTGTTTACTGGTTGACCAAAAGCCGCCATCGCGCCGAGGTGCGCGTTGTCGCGATTAGCAGGTTCATACTGATGCCACTTTGCCTGTGGCAGCGCCCTCCGCAGTTCCTCGATTTGGGCGCCAAGTGTCGGAGAGGTGATCGATTCGGACAGGAAGCGAATGCCGGCGCCTTGTTTGGCCCGTTGCACGTCGAGCACTGAGCGCATCGCGCCGACAAACTCGGTCCACGTACGAATATCTTCACGAAACGTCAGCGTGTCTGAACGGCTGGGATCGTAAAGATCCAGGATCGACGCTTGAGTGAAGATGTCAGTAGCACTCGAGCCACGCGGATCGCGATAAGGATCTTCCGCCGGAAAATCTAATGGTCGATTGTTTGGGTGGTCCGGATTGCCTTCGATCTTCGTCGGGCGGCCTTCGTTGGTGCGCACCAGTACCGGCGTCGCCGCGCCAAACAACGGCGCCGCGGTCGCAAAGAAAAGCGATTTACCCGGGACCTGTTCTTCAGGTTGCTTGACGTTGGGAACGATCTTCTCCGGCGGCTGAAAAACACAACCACTCAAGCCCGCCAATGCGAGCGACGCACCCATCAACTTCATAAACGTGCGACGTTCGATCGGATCCTGCCAACCTTCCGCTTGTTGCGGAAACTCGCGCGCCACAAATTCACGAAATACCGGACTGTCCTCCAACTCCTCGAGGCTGCGCCAGTATTTCTTGCCACCACGCGGCGTTTCATCATCCTGTAGCGAAAGGATGTGATCGCGCATCAGTTTGAAATTTATATGACGATCCTTATCACTCATTACGTTCTACCGGTGGCAAGTGGAACAGCTTTCCAACACTCGTCTTCCCTGAATTCGATACTTCGCCTTCAATTCGATTCCTTCCTGGAGCTCCTCAGCCGTCTTGTTCTCAGGCCGCCATGACATGTCGAAAATCTTGTCAGCACGACGGACAAATCTTTCCGGCGCGCGATGACACTCCAAACACCACTCCATCTGCAGCGACGCCGCCTGATAGAGGATTGGCATCTCGTCAATTCGTCCGTGACACGTCGAACAACCAACGCCTTTCTTAACGTGAATGCTGTGATTGAAATAGGCGAAATCCGGCAGGTCGTGAACTCGTATCCATTCGATCGGTTTGCCGGTGCGGAAACTCGCGCGCACTGGTTCGAGATATGGACTATCGGCCCAGATCTGTTTGTGACAACTCATGCACGTCGAGGTTGAAGGCAGGCCCGCGGAAGAAGACGTTTCCACGGACGTATGACAGTAACGGCAGTCGATGCCGTCGTCGCCGACGTGATGTTTATGACTGAATTGGACCGGTTGCTGGCGTTCGACCCATTGGCCGGTGTTCCACGAGGAGCGATTTAGCTCAACAGCAACCCACAGTAGCGCAACAGCAATAAAGACGGCGCCATAAATCGTAATTTTCGCCAGCGCGTTGGTGCTGTGATGGAAAATCTGTGGCATTGCCGCAGGTTTAAGCGTGTCGGGCGTTAGTCAAACCGGTACACTGGCAGACAAAGAGCCAACAAACCTCTCGCACTCATGATGTGTATTGCTAAGTAACGACGTACTTTATCAAAAGGAAAGGGAATTTCAAGTTGAGACACAGATCCGTGAGATCCGTGTAAACCGTGCTAAACGGTGTGAGCGTCGCGGGCGAGCATCGCGGCGCCGATTGGAGCGCCGTCGAGGCCGAGTTTAGCGGCCACGATTTCGGTCGCTTCAAAGCACGGTTGAAAGGCCCTGCGTTTTACTTCGTGGATGATCGGATTGAGGATTAGCGTGCCGGCATCCATCACGCCACCGCCGAGCACGATACGTTCAATATTTAAAAGGTTAATCACACTGGCGACGCCCGTGCCGATATATTTTCCGGTACGTTCGATCATCATCAGCGCAAAATCGTCGCCTTCGTTCGCCTGGTGAGCTACGTCTTCAGCGGTGAATGATTTATTTAATGCGAGTCGCGACAGTGATGAGGTTGAATCGCGATTGAGACGTTCGCGCGCGCGGCGCACGATGCTCGGCGCTGACGCAACTGTTTCCAAACAGCCGGTATTGCCGCAAACGCATTGAAGCCCTTCGGCGTCGATCGTGATGTGACCGACTTCGCCGGCGAAACCTGAAGCACCGGTCCAGAGTTTACCGTCGAGGATAATCGCCCCGCCGATACCATTTCCGATCATCATGTAAAACAAATTTCGGGCGCCTCGACCCGCGCCGGCTTTGTACTCACCGTAAGCAGCGGCGTTCGCGTCGTTTTCGATTTCAACTCGCAAGCCGGTGGCGCGCGTCAGTTCGCCATGAAGATCCTCGACGATAGTTGTCGAGAAATCACGCGGCGCGACGACACGATCGGTTTGTCTGTTCACCAGGCCCGGAATAGCGACGCCGATCGCGCCGATCGGCAGCCGGTTGGCTTGTAGTTCCTGGACCATCTCGGCTAGCTGCGGAATCAACGTCTTGGGGGCGATCTCGCCGACCCTCGGCTCGCCGACCAGTCCCTGGTCGTTGACGAGAGCGGCACGCGCGCGGGTACCCGAAACACTAATGCCGATGAAATTTGTTTGTGGAGTGGTCATGGTAACAAGCTCGGTCTGGGCTGGAGAAGCTGCGTGGACGAAGAATAGTCGAGGGTTCAGGGGCTGTCAAACAGGAGGGTGAGGGAGTAGAATCATAGGTCCTGTAGGACATATAGGTCATATATGCAGATTCGCTCCATACTTCTACCCACCGATTTCAGCGAGTGTGGAAACTATGCTCTCTCCTATGCTGCCTCGCTGGCGCGTACATTCAGGGCCTCCATCATCTGCATCAACGTGATCGAGCCGATTGTACCCACGGTCGGTTACTCGGGAATGACGGAACCCCTGCCCATTGCCGATATCACGGAACAACTCGAAGACTCCGCCGAGCGCGAACTCCCGAAACTGGCCGAATGTGACGAGTGTTCCGGGCTCGACATCGAAGAACTGGTCGTCCATGGTGAGGCGGCTTCGGAAATCGTTCGCGTGGCAAAGGAACGTGATGTTGATTTGATAGTTATTTCCTCGCACGGCCGAACGGGCCTGGGCCGGATCATCTTTGGTTCGACGGCAGAGTCAGTCGTGCGACATGCGTCATGTCCGGTCCTGGTAGTGAAGCCCCCCCAGGAAGACGAAACGGAACAGTAGTCAACAGTGAGCCCTCCAGTTTATTCTGTCAGCCGCCAGTAGCTTGTTCCCAGCTTCATAGTGCGGAGTTTTATAGCGGTTTCTTCATGCACTTCGACTTTCTCAACGATCTGCTGTTTCAGTACGGGCTATACGCGGTTTTCATTCTCGTCATGTTTGAAGGAGATATCACGCTCCTTTTGGCGGGAGTGCTCGCGCATAGCGGCTTTTTTGGCGAGTACAGCTTTGCGCAGGTGTTGATCTGGGGAACTTTGGGCGGATGTCTCAGCGATAACCTTGCGTATTTTGCCGGTCGTGGGTTCTGCGAAGGTGTCAGGCAGTTTCGCTTCTATCGTGCGGCGCAGCCCAGGCTGGAGCGACTGACGAACAAGTTCGGGCCACTTTCTATCTTCCTCTCGAAATATATTTACGGGCTGCGGTGGGCCTCTTGTGTGTTTTACGGAGTTGGGCGAATGCCTTATCTCCGTTTCCTCGTGCTTTCGTTTGCGAGTTGCTTCCTGTGGGTTTTTGTACTGTCGGGCGCGGGCTACTTCTTCAGCGGCGCGGTGATGGGATTGATTGGCGACTTCCAGCGTCTCGGGAAAGTGCTGCTGGTGATCGTACTGGTGGGAATCGTTGCGTTTTACCTCACCGAGAGATTCTGGCTGTCGCCCAAGATGGAAGAA
>DATENQ010000418.1:0-3713 GCA_035275005.1 Pyrinomonadaceae bacterium
TTACGATCAACTTCACGAGCCGTATTCCATGCTCGGCATGAAAGAGGCTGTCGCTCGTTTGCAACGAGCGGTCGAAACACGCGAGCCCATTTTGATCTACGGCGATTACGACGTCGATGGAACAACCGGAACCGCCGTACTGCTGCGCGCTTTGAAACTCCTCGGCGCCCAAGCCGGCTTTCACATCCCGCATCGCTTCACCGAAGGTTACGGCATTCAGCAGGCGGCGCTCGAAAGGGCTCTCAACGATGGTTACAAACTCGTCGTCAGCATCGACTGCGGCATTCGCGCTCACGAACCACTCTACTGGGCACGCGACAACGGTCTCGACGTGATCATCACCGATCACCATCTGCCGGACGAAAAAGAGGGCGCTCCGCCAGCGTTTGCCGTGCTAAATCCGAACCAGGCTGGATGTGAGTATCCGGACAAGCATCTGGCCGGCGTCGGCGTCGCTTTCAAGCTGGTGCACGCGCTGTTTCGAGAGTACGGGCGCGAGGCGCAAGTGCCCGCGTTTATGAAGGTTGTGGCGATTGGGACGGTCGCTGATGTGGCCAAACTCACGGGGGAAAACCGCACCATCGTTTCCATCGGTTTGAAGTACCTGGCGCAGGTTGCCAATCCCGGTTTGCGCGCGTTGATCGACGTTGCTGGTTGCGGAGACGGCAAGGGCATGACAGCATACGATCTGGGCTTCCGGCTTGGCCCACGCATCAACGCCGCCGGACGCATGGACGCGGCGCGTGCCGTCGTCGAGCTCTTTGATACTCGCAACACCGACGAAGCGCGCCGGCTCGCGAACCATCTCGACACCCGCAACGAGGAAAGAAAAACGGTGCAACAGCAGATCATCGATCTCGCTATTGCAGAGGTAAAAGATCCTAAGGACTGTTACGTCGCGGTAATTGCGGGCGAGGGGTGGCATCGCGGCGTGATCGGGATCGCGGCGTCAAAGATTGCGGAACGGCTCAATCGCCCGTGCGTTGTGTTATCTATTGACGGCGAGATGGCCCACGGCTCTGGACGTAGCATCGAGGCTTATCATCTTCTGAACGGCCTGACTGCTTGTTCCGATCTGTTTGAGAAGTTTGGCGGGCACTCGCACGCCGCGGGCATCACGATCCGGCCCCAGCGGATCGAAGAGTTTCGCCGTCGTTTGAATGAGCATGCTGCGTCGTGTTTAACGACGGACGATTTGGAGCCGCTCGTAAAGATCGATCTCGAGTTGAAACCTGAAAGCGTGACGTTTTCATTGGCCCGCGAACTGAACGCTTTGGAACCATTCGGCGCAGGTAATCCGCGGCCGGTGTTTGTGACTCGCAACCTGCGACGCTTGTCGGAGCCGGTTGTAATAAAGGACAAGCATTTGAAGTTTCGTCTGGCGGGCCCGCAGAACCGGCCGCTGGAAGCGGTTTGGTGGAATTGCGTTGAGACGCCGGGGCAAACTCCCGACTTGAACGGCAGCATCGAACTCGCCTACACGCTCGAGACAAGCGCCTGGAATGATGAGTATCGAATGCAGTTGAATGTTTTGGATTTGAGGAATGTTTAACCACAAAGGCACGAAGACACTAATTTAGTTCGTGTCTTAGGGGCTTTGTGGTTAAAGCTGCGAAGAGGATGCAGGAGATAAATCGAAGACGTGCGATCGCGCTTGGCTTGCGGGCCAAGGTGCCGGCTATTGCGCGCATCGTGGCGTTTACCCTGCTCGCGTCGGGTCTCGCCGTCGTCGGAGTCTCTTATTACAAGTTGCGGAACGCCGAGAAGTTCAGGGCGAAGTCTGAGAAGCCTGAACTATCGAAGGAAGTCACAGGCATTGTCGAAGGCTACGAACAGCGCGTGACCAAAAACGATCGCTTGTACCTGTTGTTGAAAGCCTCGCGCGACGTCACCTTCTCTGATAATCATCACGAGCTCGAAAATATAAGCATGGCCGTGTATCCGCCCGAGGGCGAGACGCCCGATCAGATCACCGCCGCGCGTGCCGTCTACCGGCCCGATACGAACGTGATTTCGTTTATCGGCAGCGTGAAGATCGAGACGAAAGAGAAACTGAAGGTCAACACTGAAGCGCTCTCGTTCGATCAGAACAGCGGCATTGCGCAAACCGATTCCCCCGTCTCTTTTGAACGCGAGAACGTTTCGGGGACGTCAGTCGGCGCAGTCGTCGAACAGAAGACAAAACGGCTCGAGTTGAAGACCAACGTTCAATTGAAAGTGTCGCCCGCACAATCAGGCGCGACAAAACGTGCGCGACCGGTCACGATCAAAGCTGCCCACGGCACATTCGATCAGAACTCGATGCATCTCGCTTTTTCAGGCGGCGTGACGGTGGAGCAGGAGAACGACATCCTGAGCGGCGATAACCTGACCGCTTTTTTGAACCAGCAAAAGCATCTCGAGCGCGCTGAGCTCAGGAATAACTCTTACATGCGCGTGATGGATCCCGGGCGTGCGGCTGAAGTTAAGTCGGTCAACATGGATTTTTTCATGGACAAGGATCAGCGTCTGGAACGTGCTCTCGCGACCAACGACGTCGTGGCGCGCACGCTCGAAGGCGATGCTGATGTTCAGGTCACGGGAAGCACTTCGCTCGAAGTTACCTTCCAGGCTAAAGACGATAGCAGTTTGCTCAAGCAGATGGTCGCCGGTGGCCGCTCGGTGATCACGATGAGCGCGCCGAAGTCGAAGGCAAACGATCCGCGGGCTGCAAACAAACGCTTGACGGCGAACGCAGTGAAACTTTTCTGGCGCATCACGGGTCGCGACCTCGAGAAGGCCGAAGCGAGTGGTGACGCGGAGTTGTTTGTCGAGCCGGTTGTAACCAATCAACGCGCGGAACGAAAGAAACTCAACGCACCGCAGTTTGACTGCGACTTTTTCGAAGCCGGCAACTTGGCGCGCACGTGCAAAGCCACCGGAGGCTCCAGGGCTACGCTGGATCCGATGCAGCCGGCGCAGAATCGCGGCACGCGAACATTGACTTCACAAAACATGACCGCGGTCTTTTTAAAGGACACGCAGGACATAGAGCGTGTCGACGCGCAGGGCGACAGCAAGTTCAACGAGAACGATCGCAACGGAGTCGCAGCGAATGTTTCTTACCTCGCCGCTGATGACACTGTCAGGTTGCGCGGCGGCGATCCGACCGTTTGGGATTCGCGTGCCCGAACCAAAGCGATCGAGCTCGACTCCGATCTCGCCAACGACGTTTCATACGCTCGCGGCCGGACCACCACCACGTACTACAGCCAGGAACAGACCAACGGCGCCACGCCCTTCTCAAAAACGAAGAGCCCTGTTTACATCTCGAGTGAGCGCGGTGAGTTTCGTCACGAAAGCGGCCAGGCGGTTTACACTGGCAACGCGCGCGCGTGGCAGGACGATAACTACGTGCGTGGCGACAAGCTGGTCATCTACGTCAACGACAAGCGAATGGAGGCAAGTGGTCACGTTCAGACCACGATCTACAACGCCAAAGGTCGCGCCGAAAACAGCAACATGGTGGTGCCGGTCTTCGCCGCCGCTGATTCCATGTTCTATTCAGATCCGGATCGGACGATTCATTACGAAGGGAACGTCGATATTAAGCAAGGTTCGGATCGACTCACTGGCGGTGTCGCCGACGTCTATCTCGAAAAAGAGTCGAACGAGATGAATAAGACGATCGCGCAGCGCAATGTAGTGCTCACTCAGCCAAACAGGAAAGGCAC
>DATENQ010000419.1:0-5527 GCA_035275005.1 Pyrinomonadaceae bacterium
CGTCGCAAGCCTTAATCCAAGATACGGGCGGCCACGGAGTGCCGCCCCTACAATCTAATTCGCGGCATTCGTTCTAACACGCGGCCGATAATTTGAAACGTTAGCTCAGCCATTTCCTTCTTCGTATCGCTGGAGACTTCTCTTGTTCCTTCCGCAAACCTTGCCGGCGAGAGTTTCTCTGTAGTTCGCAACTGTGTGCGCAATCGTTTTGAAACTGCACTTCCTCGACCCTGGCTGCACTGGTAACAACGCAGCGACAAATCATGAGCGAGATAAACTACTTCGTCTGCGCCGAAGCTGTTCTGACAGTTAGCGCACATGCGTAAGTCCGGCAGAAACCCTTCGAGCTTCAGTAACCACACCTCAAAGTAACGCAGCACTGCATCGAGATCGTCAGGAGTTTCTGATGCGGCTTCAAAACACGCCAGCGCCATGCGGAAGAGATTGTCGTTAGCCTGGTGTGGAGGTGAGAAATCGATGAGCAGATCGCCCATGTAAGAGAAGCCGGTCAGTATCGAAGCATTCGACGAAAGGTTAAAGCGTGACTTTAAGATCTCGACCTGTCGAAACGAAACGAGCTCCTGATGTTCCTTCTCGTAAAAAGTGAGATTTACGAGCGTGAAGGGTTCGAGCGCGGCGCCGAAACGATTCTTCAGTTTTCTGCAACCCTTGGCGACACCTCTGATCAATCCTGCTGAGCGACTCAAACAGACGACGATCTTGTCAGCCTCCGCGAGGTTATAACTGCGCAGGATCAGGGCCTCGGTTTCAAATACAGCCATGTCGCGATCAGGGGATGAAGTACAGAACCCAAGCCAGCACCAGCCCGATCACCATGAATTCAGCAAAGACTTTGAAGCCGTAGACAACGCGCTCTTGCGTCGTGTCTTTCGCCATCGCTCCAAAGACTACGGAAGCGAGTGCCGCAAATAGAGTCATTACGAGGAAGTGTCTCAAGGCTTCCTCCCTACGGCGATATCAAAGGCGTCGAGCATGGTCAGGTAATTCATCAGCCCGGCGATTAGCAGAAAAGTGTTGCCATACTCGTACGTTGCTCGCGCGGCCTGGACGGGATCGTCGGCGAAGCCGTAACCGAGAAGCCAGGAAATGATATAGAGCGCGCCAGTGCCGAGGTTTGCGATCATTGGCGGCACTTGCAGAAGTTGTGACGAACCTTCGGGCGCGTTTAAGTCAAACATATGCCCGCCCATGGCGAGCCCGACGAAAAATGAGAGTAAAACAGCGCCACCCATCAGGAGCGCACGCCACCATCTTTTCAGCATCAGGTGACCGAGGCCGGGAACAAACCAGGCCAGGGCGCCGATCAGCCAGGCAGAGCCGGATATTGGCTCGGCGGCGCCGGCGTTTATGCGTTCAGTCTTAACCAATTAGTCCTCCAAAATACTCACGCAGATGATTAAGGTTTTACATTAGTGAGAGGTTTCACGCAAAGCCGCAAAGGACGCAAAGTTAAGTAATAACCTTAGCGGTCGGCGGGTCGACTCCTAACGCCTCACGTTAACTTTTCACTGGTACAGCAAGTACGCATCACGTAGTTCTTTAAACTCTTCAAGTGGCGCTTTTGTTTCATGCTCAATCTCTTCGAGCGGAGTTCCCTGCTCAAAAGCCTCTCGAATCTTCGCGGTTCCGCTGATCACGTCAAACGGGTTCTTGTCGTAAACGTATTCATACGGCGGTTTCTTCCATTGAAACTCGTCTCTGTACATGTCGTGAATCAGCTTTGTCATCGCGATGCCCGCAATCCACGGTTCAAATGAATCGCGATCGGTCACGTGAATCTGCACTCCGCCACAAGTGACTCCGGCATGCTTTTGGAAAGTCGGCTGAAACGCACAGCTCCGGAAAAATACGCCTGACAACCCGAGACTATTTAATCGATCCGCATACGCGTCAGGATCGATGTAAGGTGCGCCGATCAGTTCGAAAGGCTTTGTGGTGCCTCGACCTTCCGAAACCTGCGTGCCTTCGAAATGCACCGTGCCTGGAAAGACTGTAGCTGAATCCAGTGTCGGCATGTTTGGTGACGGCAGTACCCACGGCGCGTCAGTATCGTCATGCCAGAACGCTCGCTTCCAGCCTTTCATCGGAATCACTGCCAGATCGCAACCGATTTCGAAATATTCGTTGAATAGTCGCGCCAATTCGCCGACTGTCATCCCGTGGCGAGTCGGCAGCGAAAACTGTCCTACAAAAGATGCATACTCAGGTTCGAGAATGTTACCGGCGACGCTCGCTCCGTTAATCGGATTCGGTCGATCGCAAACGAGTACTCTCTTCCCCAGCCTGCGCGCCGCTCTCATGCAGTTCGCCAGCGTGTAAACAAACGTGTAGATGCGACAGCCGACATCCTGCATGTCAAACACCAGCACGTCCACGTCATGGAGCATCGTGTCCGTCGGCTCTCTTGTCTCGCTGTACAGCGAATGCACCGGCAGACCGGTTTTGCGATCCATGCCGTGGCTGGTTTCGATCATGTTGTCCTGAACGTCACCGCGAATTCCGTGTTGTGGACCAAAGAGCGCTCGCAGTTGAATGTCGGGATGGTTGTGCAAAAGGTCTGCGGCATGACGATAGGAATGATCCACAGAAGCTTGATTGCAGATCAGTCCGACGCGCGCGCCGCGAATCGCGGCATGACCTTCTTCAAGTAATCTCTCAAGTCCCAGCTCGACGTGATGCGCCCGCGTCTTCGTTACTTCACTTTCTCTTTCGAGAGTTAAAGTCATACTTGAATCTCCTATCCGCACAAAACTGATCCGCCGTTAACGTTAAGCACTTCGCCCGTGATGTGATCGGCCCATTCACTGCACAGAAAAACAATCGGTCCGGCAATCTCTTCCGGCGTCGCAACACGACCTAAAGGAATACTTTTAATGATCGACTCGTGCTTCGCGCTGTCAGCAAGCGCTTCCCCCGTCATCTCCGTTTCGACCCATCCGGGCGCGACACAGTTGACGTTGATGCCAAAGCTCGACAATTCCGGCGCCAGTGACTTAGTAAACGAGATCTGCGCACCCTTTGATGCGGCGTAGTTGGAAACGTAAGCTTCCCCTCGCTGGCCCGCGGTCGAGCTCACGATAACGATCCGTCCGAACTTCTGTTTCTTCATCAGCGGAACAGCCGCGCGACAAACCGACCACGTCCCTTTGAGATTGATATCGAGCGTCTTGTCCCAGAGTTCTTCCGGTATCGTCTCAACCGGACCGCCCTCCCAAATACCCGCATTGCAGATCAGGAAATCAATGCGACCGAAGTGTTCGAGTGTTTGTTTAAGAAGTCGCTCTGCTTCATCCAGCCGCGAAACATCCGCCTGGATGGCAATAGCTTTTACGCCGTGCGCCTGGGCGAGGCTTACGGTCGCGGTGGCTGCGTCTTCGCCTCTTAGGTAATTCACGACGACGTGAGCGCCGCACGAAGCGAGTAACGTCACTACTGCTCTGCCAATGCCGCGCGATCCTCCGGTAACGAGCGCAACCCGATTAGCTAAGCGCAGCTTGCCATTCTGCACGAGTGTTCTGTTCCCTTCCCGATCTCGCCTGGTCTATAAACGTCTGGAACAGACGCTGTGACAATCCGTCCTTCTGCCAGCCAAGCTCCGGATGCCATTGCACCGCGAGGACAAACCGATCCGGCCGCGGATCTTCCATGGCTTCGATTATGCCGTCGGTGGACCAGGCAGTCGCAATTAGATCGGCGCCGATTGACTCAATCGCCTGGTGGTGATGACTGTTCACGACGGCGTCGAGGTTTCCGGCGACCTGCGACAGCTTTGTGTTCTCCAGCAGTTTGATGCGATGAGATTGTCGATCGCGTGGCGGTCCCTGTTCGTGTTTGATCGCTTCAGGTACTTGCGACCTGATGTCCTGGATTAACGATCCGCCTCTGGATACGTTGAGTATCTGCATTCCGAAGCAGATGGCAAACAGCGGTATTCGCCGGCGCTCAGCGGCTTCGATCACCAAGAGGTCCGTTTCATCTTTGATGGTTTGGACGGCGCCCAGCTCTGGATGTGGTTGTTGTCCGTAGCGCAATGGATCGACGTCGGAGTCGCTGCCCGGCAGCAGGATCCCATCCAGGCCCTCGATAATTGAGTCGATGTAATCGGAGTTTGGGATCAAGCTGATGTGGAGCGGAGCTCCGCCGGCCGCTTCGATTGCCTCGCTGTAGTGCCGCGCAAGATAGAATCGATCGGTGGTGTGTTCAATGCGTATCGTGATACCGATGCGTGGTCGTTTTTGCATAATTTACTTCGCCGCAGCCTCTTTTTGGCCGCGTCATATAATAACTCATATCGACAGAAGGCGTCCTTGACTTACATCGAAACGAGTTCCTATAGTCTCGTTAAAAGAAAATGCATAAACAAACCAATCGGGTTCGCAGTACGACGGTACTGCTCGTCAGGAAGGATGCCACGGTGGCACTCGCCGGAGATGGGCAGGTGACGATGGGCGAAACCGTTATGAAAGCGAGCGCCAAGAAAGTTCGCCGTCTGTATAACGACCAGATCCTGGCAGGTTTTGCGGGAGCAACGGGAGACGCGTTTTCGTTGTTGACGCGATTTGAGAGCAAACTCGAGCAGTATCACGGCAATCTCGAACGGGCGGCGATTGAGTTGAGCAAAGAGTGGCGTACAGACAAGATGCTGCGCCATCTCGAGGCACTATTGGTCGTGGCCGATAAAAAATCTTCGTTTCTTTTGTCAGGAAATGGCGACGTGATCGCGCCCGACGAAGGCGTGTTGGCGATCGGTTCCGGCGGATCGTATGCATTAGCTGCTGCACGTGCATTGATAAAACACACGGATCTCTCTGCGCGCGAGATCGCTGTCGAAGCCATGCGCATTGCGGGTGAGATTTGCATCTATTCGAATCAAAACATCATAGTTGAGGAGCTTTAAGCTGTTTTAAGAAATGGTTATTTATTTGGCTGGAGAAGTTGATGAGGAAGCTCGGCTCGACGAGATGTCACCTCGTCAGATCGTGACCGAACTTGATAAGCACGTCGTCGGACAGCGCAACGCGAAACGTGCGGTGGCAGTTGCTTTGCGGAATCGTGTCAGGCGACAGAAGTTGCCGCCTGAAATGGCAGTCGATGTGATGCCGAAGAACATCATCATGATCGGCTCCACCGGCGTTGGTAAAACCGAAATCGCTCGCCGGCTCGCGCGCATGTCCAACTCGCCTTTCCTGAAAGTCGAGGCTTCGAAGTTTACGGAAGTCGGGTATGTGGGACGCGACGTGGAAAGCATGATCCGCGATCTCACCGAAATATCGGTGGAGATGACGCGACAGGAGAAGAGCGAAGAGGTCGCCGAAAAAGCGGAGCTGAATGTCGAGGAAAGAATTCTCGACTTACTACTGCCGCCACCGCGCTCAAGCATGGGCTTTTACGACTTCGACGCTGACACCAGTGAGGAACAATCAACCGAGATCGACGGTCCGGCGCGTGACGAGCAGTTTCAACGGACGCGCGAGAAGCTTCGTACACAGCTACGCAGCGGCAAGCT
>DATENQ010000420.1:0-3235 GCA_035275005.1 Pyrinomonadaceae bacterium
TAATAATGCCGCCGGAACGCCTAAGATGCAAGATCAAAACCGCCAATTGCCTACACGCCAGGACTATTTTTTGGTTCCGCTTTGCGATTCAATTAAGTCCTATAGGACATATACCGCTTATATGACCTATTAGGAGTCGTGGAAGGGCAAAATCGGGGTCTATTTACCGGCACTGAGCTCTTCGACGAACGTAACGCGATTGATTTCGTGCAAGGTCGAAATCCCGGTGAAAACCTTCTGCAAGGCCGATTCTCTCAAACTCGTTAACCCTTCGGCCTCGGCCGCGCGGCGCACCTCAGAACCCGGCCGCCGCTCGACAATCATTTCCCGGATATTATCCGACAAATCCAGCAATTCGTGAATAGCAGTTCGACCACGATACCCGGTGTGGTTACAGGCGTCGCAACCGACGTTCATATAGAAAGGTTTTTGACGATACACGTCAGGGTTAAGGCCCGATTCCGCCAGCTCTTCGTCGTTCGGATGATACTGCCGCTTGCAATAAGCACACAGCATGCGAATCAGTCGTTGGGCTAAAACGCAATTGAGCGACGAAACAAAGTTGTACGGCTCGACGCCCATGTTCAAAAAGCGTCCGATCACGTCGATCACGTTGTTCGCGTGGACAGTGGTAAATACGAGGTGCCCGGTCAGCGCCGATTGAATTGCGATCTGCGCAGTTTCCGTGTCGCGGATCTCACCAACCATGATCTTGTCAGGGTCGTGACGCAGGATCGAACGAAGACCGCGATCGAATGTCAGTCCCTTTTTCTCGTTGACCGGAATCTGCGTGATGCCGTGCAACTGATACTCAACCGGATCTTCAATCGTTACGATCTTGTCTTCTTCGTTTCTGATCTCGTTTAGCGCCGCATAGAGCGTGGTAGTCTTGCCCGATCCGGTTGGACCAGTCACAAGCACCATCCCGTAAGGCTCCGCGATGTAACGACGAAACTTTCGCAGATCCTCTTCCGCAAATCCGACGACGTTCAGATTGAGATTTCGGAACTCTTCGTTGATCTGTTCCTTGTCGAGGATACGGATGACTGCGTCTTCGCCGTGAATAGTCGGCATGATCGAAACGCGGAAGTCGACGTTGCGTCCTTTGTAACGAACGCGGAACCTGCCGTCCTGCGGTACGCGACGCTCGGCGATGTCGAGCTCCGACATGACTTTGATACGAGAGATCAACGTCTGGTGATAGGCGAGATCGATCGGATCGACTTTCGCGTAGAGCGCGCCGTCGATTCGATACTTGACCTGGACTTCCGTGTCGCGAGTCTCGATGTGAATATCGGAAGCGCGCGACTCCATCGCGTTGTAGATGATGGTGTCGACCAGTTTGATGATCGGCGACATTTCGGCGTCAGTCGCCAGCCGATCGAGATCGAGCACTTCTTCACCGTGCTCAGTTTCTTTTACGAGCGAGATACGAAAGCCTGACGCCGCTTCCTGAAGCACGCGCTGCGTGGTGTCGCCCTTTCGCAAAACGACTTCGACCGCGCCCGCGGTAGCAACGTGCGGCACGACGCGCGTTTTTAGCGTGCTCGAGAGCTCGTCCAACCGTTCGAGGTCGGTCGGATCCGCCATAGCGATGTGCAGTCCTTTTTGATCGCGCTTAAGCGGTACAAACTGGTGCCGGACCATCAGGTCGACAGGCACTTCCGTAAACAGCTCATAGTCGATCGGCGACTCACGATCGGGCGGCAAAAGATCGACAAACGGCAGGCGATAGCGTTGCGCGAGATCTCTCGCCGCCTTCATCTCAGGCGGCACATGCTCGGCGCCGTTTAAGCCGTTTTGACCAGCGGTCGGGACAGGACGGATGACCGGATCTTCGTTTTCAGAGGTTTGCGTCATAGATGCTTGCGATAATACTTGCGACTAACTAGTTAACGATGACCGGTAACGCCCGCTCCGCTCGAGATTGACTGGATGATCGGCAGGTAAATCGCGAGGAGAATCGTCACAACGACACCGCCCATGACCACAAGGATCGCAGGCTCAAGCGTGGTCGTCAACTGCTCGAGCCGCACTTCCGATTCCGCATCATAAAACACTGCGACTTCGTCCAGCATCTCGCGCAAACTGCCGGATCGTTCGCCGATGCCGATCATGTCGATTGCGAGTGGTGGCATCCAATTGGCAATCTCCAAACTCTCCGTGAAGGAGCGGCCTTCGCGAATCATCGGCAGGATCGAAGAGCTGCGACGTCGCAGTTCGAGATTAGTAATCGATTCCGAAGCTATTTCCCACGACTCGACGAGCGTGATACCGCCGGCGAGCAGCGTAGCGAGCGAGCGAGTCGCCTGGGCCACCGACAACTGCACTGCAAGATTTCCAGCCAGTGGGATCTTCAGGATGAGTTTACTGATTGCGAGTTTTCCCGCGGGCGTCCGTGACCAGAGAAATAATACGACGGAGCCGCCGATCACCAGTGGTCCAAACCAGAGCACATTTGACGACAGCCAGCGTGAGATACCTACGACGATCTGGGTCACGGTCGGCAATTCATTTCCGAACCCGGCAAACAGCTCCGACATGCGCGGTACCACGTAAATCGTCAGGAACGTCACCATACACGCGGACGCAAACAGCAAAAACATCGGATACGCCAGCGCGCCGCGAATCTTTCGCCGCAGCGCAACGTTCCGGCGCATGTAAGACACATACCGGCTCAACACTTCGTCAAGTGCACCCGATCGCTCGCCCGCGAGAATCGACGCCGTGTAGATTCGCGGGAAGATTGGACCCTGAGCAGCAAATGCCTGCGACAGTGCCGCGCCGCCGCGGATCTGCTCTTCGACCTCACCCAACACGGCTCGCAGTCGCGCGGAGGCAGCGCGTTTACGGAGCATTGAGATGGCTTGCAGGATTGGAATACCGGCGCGCACGAGTGCCGCGAGTTGTTGGTTGAACAGCAGGAAGTCGTTGGCTTTGACTTTCAGGTGACCGCCTGGGCGGCCAAGTCGGGTTAAAGCTGCGACGCCGGATGTCTGAGGTGGCGTGACCTTGAAAACACGAAAGCCCTCGCGCTCGAGACGCGCCCGCGCCTCCTGCACGCCCGTCGCCTCGACTGTGCGAGTCACGACCTCACCAGCAGGGGTTCCCAATCTACAAATAAACTCAGCCATACTTTGGATTTACCCGCCTGAGAATAACCGGGGAGTATATATCACGCCCCGCGCAATCAGAAGTTGCATCGGAAATTGAGGCCGCAGATTTACGCGGATGA